>NZ_JAKSYK010000160.1:0-53197 GCF_022829425.1 Methylobacterium sp. J-072
CATGATGTTCGTCCAGGGCGCGACCAGCTTCCTGATCCTGCGCTTCCTGCTCGGCGCGGCCGAGGCCGGGTTCTACCCGGGGGTGATCCTGTACCTGACCTACTGGTTTCCGAAGGCGTATCGCGCCCGGATCTTCGGCGCCTTCGCGGTTGGCATCCCGGTCTCGCTCGCGATCGGCGCCCCGCTCTCGACCACGATCATGCAGCTCGACGGCACCTTGGGCCTCAAGGGCTGGCAATGGCTGTTCCTGCTGGAGGGCATCCCGACCACCCTGTTCGGCTTCGTGTTCCTGGCGCTGATCCCGGACCGGCCCAAGGACGCCCTCTGGCTCGCCCCGGCCGACCGCACCGCCCTGCAGACCCTGATCGATTCCGAGCAGAGCAGCGTCGCCGGCGCCCACGGGACCAGCCTGCGGGCGGCCCTCTCGGATCCGCGGCTGATCGCCCTGTCGTTCATCTACTTCGCCAACACCGGCGCCAATCTCGGCCTGGCGTTCTTCCTGCCGCAGATCCTGAAGAGCACCGGCCTGTCGGACATGCAGACCGGCCTGATGACCGCCGTGCCCTACGTGTTCGGGGTGGTCGGCGGCCTCACGGTCGGATGGATCTCCGACCGCTACGACGACCGCCGGATCACCCTGGCGACAGCCCTCGGCCTCACCGCGACCGGGCTGGCGCTCGCCGGTCTCGCCACCGGCTCGCTCTGGGCCGTAGCGTTCATGGCGCTCGCCGCCGCCGGGCTCTACGGCGCCAAGGCGCCGTTCTGGGCGCTGCCCTCGGTGTTCCTGAGCGGCAGCGCGGCGGCGGGCGGGATCGCGCTGATCAACTGCATCGGCAATCTCGGCGGCTTCGTCGCCCCCTCGGTGGTCGGCTGGATCCGCGAGACCACCGGCAGCTTCGAGGCCGGCCTGTACTTCCTGGCCGCGCTCGCGCTCTCGGCCGTGGTAGTGACGCTGCTGGTGGTCAATGCCCGCTTCGGCGACGCGCGGCGGCCGGCGGTCGTCGCGACCCTGCCAGCGGCGGCGCCGCGAACGTAACATCCGTACGCTGACGCCCTCGGCGGCCCTATTGTCGCCGTCGCGGGTGTCGTGGGCTTCGCGACCGCAAAAAAGTCCTTATGCTCGTGCTGTCCGGACGCCCAATCGTGTCCGAACGGATCGCCCCCTTCATGCTGAAGACAGCCTTCGTTGCCGCCCGCGACCGTCAGAGGCTGTCGGAGATCGCGTCGATCCTGATCGGCTTCGGCGTGACGCGCGTCGTGGACCGCCTCGGGCTGCGCTACCTGCCGCTGCTGCCGCGCCGCCGTCCCCGGGTCGACGTCACCCGGCTGTCCGAGCCCGAGCGCCTGCGCCGGGCGATCGAGGCTCTGGGCCCGACCTTCATCAAGTTCGGGCAGGTGCTCGCGAGCCGGCCGGACCTGCTGTCGCCGACCTGGACCGAGGAGTTGCAGAAGCTCCACAGCCAGGTCGTCCCGGTGCCGTGGGAGCAGATCGGCCCGCAATTGGAAGAGGATATCGGCGCCCCGCCCAACCAGGTGTTCGCCGAATTCGACATGAACCCGATCGCCTCCGCGTCGATCGCGCAGGTCTACCGAGCGCGGCTGCACTCCGGCGAGGACGTCATCGTTAAGGTGCTGCGGCCGAACCTGCGCAAGATCATCGAGGCGGATCTGCGCCTGATGGCGCATGGCGCCCGCATCGTCGAGAACGAGTGGCCGGACATGGCCCGCTACCAGCCGCGGGAGCAGATGCGCCACCTGGCCGACGGCCTGAACGGCGAGCTCGACCTGCTCAACGAGGCGCGCAACTGCGAGCTGCTGGCGCAGATCTTCGAGGACCGCGACGACATCGTGTTCCCGAAGATCCACTGGGAATACTGCTCCGAGCGGGTGCTGGTACAGGACTTCATCCACGGCATCCCGCCGAACGACGAGGCGGCGCTGCGCGCGGCCGGGCTCGACAAGAAGCTGCTCGCCCAGAAGGGCACCGACGCCTTCCTACAGATGGCGCTGATCGAGGGCGTGTTCCACGCCGATCCGCATCCGGGCAACATGCTGGCGCTCCCGGGCAACAAGATCGGCTTCATCGATTTCGGCATCATCGGCCGGCTGTCGCAGCGGCGGCGCTCGCAGCTGCTGGTGCTGATCGGCGCCATGCTCAAGCAGGATGCGGACGGCCTGATGGCCGTGCTGCTCGACTGGACCGGCACCAGCAACCCGGACCTGACCAAGCTTCAGGTCTCGGCCACGTCCTTCGTGGAGAGCCATTCCTCGATCCCGCTGAATCTCGGGCTGGTGCTCACCGACTTCATGAACATGGCCCGCGAGAACGACCTCGCGATGCCCACCGACCTGGCGATCCTGTTCAAGGGCCTGGTCACCGCCGACGGCGTGATGCGCCACCTCGATCCCGATTTCGACCTGTTCGCGGCGGCCGGCCCCACGGTCAAGGCGAGCATGCAGACGCAGTTCTCGCTGGGCGCCCTCAAGCAGAAGGCCGAGGCTTTGGGCGTCGGCCTCTACGGCGCCGCCTCCGAGCTGCCGACCCTGATCCACCTGATGCTGGTGCGGCTCAAGCAGGGCCGCGTCACCGTCGAGATCGAGATCAAGGGCCTCGACAAGGTCACCCGCGGCATCGAGCGGGCCGCCGCCCGGGTCGCGGTCGCCCTGGTGGTGGCGGCCTTCGCCACCCAGCTGGCGCCCCGCCTGATCGACCTCGGTACGCCGGTCTTCGTCTCGATCGGCCTGGTGATCTTCATCCTCGGCGTCGGGTGGCTGGTGCTGCTGATGCGGAACAAGTAACCGGTTTCGGCACCGGGGCGACCCGCACCTCTAGTTGCGAAGCGGTGACGAATACACAGTTCGTTTGATTATCGCCGCGATCATGTTAGCTTCGGGAACCCTTCGAGTCGCGCGGTCGCGAGCGCGGGGGCGCCACCAGAAGCGGTTCGATCCGCCGGCGTCTTCGCGCTTCGACATCACGTCGCCGCACCGCGTCTACGGTGGGTCTTCCGCACTGCGCGCCTGGGGCGAGCGGCGCGGAATGTGGACGGTGAGGAGGGGGGCGAGCGATGGATGCGGACCTCGTGTTGCCGCGCGTGGACGGGACGGACCGACGCCTCGTCGCGCTCGAAGCGGAGAACATGCGCCTGCGGGCCCTGCTGATGCAGGCGACCGGTCAGGCGGATTCGGAACGGCAGCGCAGCCGGCGGCTCGGCCGCATCATCGAGGCCGCAAGCCGCGTGGAGGCCGGGCGCCTCGGCCGCGAACCCTTTCAAGCGACGGGACCGCACGCGCTGGATCGGCATGAATCGGGCCGCGTCGAGACGTGGTCCGCCCCGTCCTGGGCCGGTGAGCTGACCGCGCCCGGCATGCTTCAGGTCGCCGCAGACGTGCTGGAGGTGCTCGACCGCGACGGACACCTGATCACCGCGGGCGAGAACGGCCCGGCCAGCCTCAGCGGCCGGAATCCCGCGGACACGATCGGGCGCCCGTGGATCGACGTCTGGACCCGCGCCGAGGACCGGGATGCGGTCGCAGCAGCGCTCGGCAAGGCGCGGCTGGGCGGGGCGAGCCGCTTCCAGGCCAAGATCGAGACCGGCCGGTCGGTGACGTGGTGGGATATCGCGGTGACGCCGGTCGGCGGCCGGCACGGCCATCCCGAGCGGATCTTGGCGGCGTCCCGAGACATTACCGAGCTGAAGCTCACCGAGGCCCGCCAGACCCTGCTGATGCAGGAACTGTCCCATCGGATGAAGAACACCCTGGCCATGGTCCAGGCGGTGGCCGCGCAGACCCTGCGCAACGCCGGCTCGCTGGAGGCCGCCGGCGAGGCGCTCGCCGCCCGGCTGCTGGCGCTGGCCCAGGCCCATGACGTGCTGCTGCAGGGCTCGTTCGCGGCGGCCTCCCTGGTCGGGCTGGTGGAAGGCGCGGTCTCGCTCCACGGCGACGGGGTGTCGGGCCGGTTCCGGGTCGAGGGCGCCGACCTCACGCTCGGCCCGCGCCACGGCATGGTCCTGGCGCTGATGCTGCACGAGCTCGGCACCAACGCCGCCAAGTACGGCGCGCTCTCGGTGCCCTCGGGGCAGGTGGTGATCACCTGGACCGTCGCGGAATCCGCCGACGGCGCCACCCTGCGGTTCCGCTGGGAGGAGATCGGCGGCCCGCCGGTCAGCCCGCCGACCCGCACCGGGTTCGGGACGCGCCTGATCGCCCGCAGCCTCGCCCACAGCTTCGGCGGGACCGCGCAGTTGAACTACCCGCCCACCGGTGCGGTGCTGACCTTCGAGGCGCCGCTGGCTGCCGTGACGGCCGGCTGAGGTCTACCGGGCGGCTTGCGTGTCTTCGCGCAGATCGCGCAGGGCCGCGACGGTCTGGTCGCGCAGGCTTCGAAGATCTGCGAGCCGCGCCGTGACGTCGCCGCCGAGCTTCGCCGATTGTTCGAAGTCCCGACAGGCCTGCGACAGATCTGCGCAGCCCAGCATGCCTGACATCGACACCAGGGTATGCGCCTCCCGTGCGTAGTCGGCCTCCGCCCGGTCCGCGCCGTCGAAGGCCGTGGCGAGGCTGGTGGTGAAGCGGTCGAGCAGGCGGGCGAGCTTCTCGGTGCCGATGACACCTTCAAGTTCGTCGAGCGCCGCCCGATCGACGAGGGACTGTGACACCATCCGTCTCCGGCAGCGGATTTGCAGAACGATCCGACAGAAGCGCGCAATCGCCGCGCGGTCCAGCAGCCGATTCCGATCCCGATGGACTCTGCCACCGTTTCCACAGCCTGCCCACCCGGATATCCGCTTAGTCCGGGGCGCTCGGCCCCCGGAGGAACCTGACCCGTGACGGCCTACAGCCTGCGCGCCCGGCTGCTCGCCCTGTGGGTCCTGCTGCTGGCCTCGGCAGCGGCCACCGCCTACCTGATGTTCGGGTTCTACAGCCAGTCGACCGCGGTCCAGGTCGCCCAGGCCGAGGTCGCAGTCGGGCGCGCCTGCCGGGAGATCATCGACCGCTACGCCGCGCTGACCCGCCGGACCCGCAGCATCGCGCGAGCCGAGCTCGGCCCCACCGTCGGGGCGGCCCTCGACCTCTATCCGGGCATCGAGGGCGGGGTCTGGAGCGCTGCGGACGGGCCGCTCGCCTACGCCTATCCCACCTACGAGGGCACCGGGCCGAAGACCGACCTCCCCGAGGCCGAGCGTGACAGCATCGCCGCGGTGAATGCCCAGGCCCTGCGGGTCGACCACGCCGTGGCGGTCCGCCGGCCGAGCCGGACGCAGGTGCTGCTAGTCCAGGGCTGCCCGCTGCATGGTCCGGAAGCCGGGCTGACCGCCTGGACCATGGGCCGCGCCCACGTCAATGACGGGCCGGCCTATACGCGCTTCCTGGCCGGCCTCGGCTTCCTAGCCGTGACCGTGCTCGGCTCGGCGGCGTTCCTGGGCTGGTTCCTGTACGGGTTCTCAGGCCGGATCGCCCGGGTCGAGGCCGCCCTCGCGGCACCGCGGCCGGACGGCGAGGACCTGCCCCGCCTCGCCCCGACCGGGGAGCGCGAACTCGACCGCCTGGTCGACGCCCTCAACGCCGCGGGCGGGCGCCTGCGGGAGGCCCGGGCCCGGGTGGTGGCCGCCGAGCGCCTGGCCGCCGTCGGCCGGCTCGCGGCCAGCATCGCCCACGAAATCCGCAACCCGATCGCGGCGATGCGGCTCAAGGCCGAGAACGCCCTGGTCAGCGGCGATCCGGGCCGCGCCACGGTGGCGCTGGAGAGCATGCTCGGCCAGATCGCCCGGGTCGATCACCTGCTGCGCGACCTCCTCAACCTCACGCAGGCCCGCACGCTCACCCGCACCCCCACCGACATCGCCGCGCTGCTCGCCGATTGCGCGCGCCTGCACGAGGATCTGGCAAGCGCCCGCGGCGTGCGGATCGCGATCGAAGCCGACGCGCTGCCCGGGGCGGACCGCCCTCAGATCGACGGCGCCCAGATCGCCCGGGCCCTCGACAACCTGCTGCTCAACGCCCTCCAGCACACGCAACCGGGGGGCCGGGTCCGCCTCGCCGCCGCGCGCGTGACCGTCGACGGCGCGGTGCGCCTGCACCTGCAGGTGGCCGACACCGGCCCCGGGATCGACCCGGCGGTCCGCCCCGGCCTGTTCGAGCCGTTCGTGACCGGCCGGCCGGACGGGACCGGGCTCGGCCTCGCGATTGTGCGCGAGATCGCGCTGGCGCATCGCGGTACGGTGGGGCTGATCGACGATGCGCCCGAGACCACGTTCGTACTGGACCTGCCATGGCGACCATCCTGATCGTCGACGACGATTCCGCCCTGCGCGAGGGGCTGGCCGAGACCGTGGCCGATCTCGGCCATACGCCCCTGCCGGCCGCCTCCGGGGCGGAGGCCCTGGCGCGCCTGCACGAGACCCCGGTCGCCGCGGTCCTGCTCGACCTGCGCATGCCCGGCGACCTCGACGGCATGGCGACCCTGGCGCGGATCTGCGCCCTGCCGGACCGGCCGCCCGTGACGGTGCTCACCGCCTATGCGAGCCCGGCCAACACGATCGAGGCGATGCGCCTCGGGGCCCATGACCACCTGACCAAGCCGGTCGGCCGCGCCGACCTCGCCGCGGTCATCGACGCGATGCTGTCGATCGCGAAGCCGGATCCCGGGGACCGAGATCCCGAAAGCGGCCTGATCGGCTCGAGCGTCGGCATGCGCCGGGTCCAGAAGACCATCGGGCTCGTGGCCGACACCGACTCCACCGTGCTGATCCAGGGCGAGACCGGCACCGGCAAGGAGGAGGTGGCCCGGGCGCTGCACGCCTATTCCACCCGCCGGGGGCGGCCGTTCGTGCCGGTCAACTGCGCGGCGATCCCGCCCGACCTTCTGGAGAGCGAGCTGTTCGGCCATGTCCGCGGCGCCTTCACGGGGTCTGTCGGCGATCGGGCCGGTGCCTTCCACCAGGCCGAGGGGGGCACGCTGTTCCTCGACGAGATCGGCGACATGCCCCCGCCGATGCAGGCGAAGATCCTGCGGGTGATCCAGGACCGCGTGGTGACGCCCCTCGGCGGCCGGTCGGCCCGGGTCGATGTCCGCCTGGTCGCCGCGACCCACCGCGACCTGCCGGCCCTGGTGGCCGGCGGCCTGTTCCGCGCCGACCTGTATTACCGGCTCAACGTCGTGCCGATCCTGCTGCCGCCCCTGCGTGAGCGCCTGGCCGACATCGTGCCCTTGGCTGAGCATTTCCTCGGCCCCTCGGGCAAGCGCCTGAGCGCGGGCGCGGCCTCACGGCTGCTGGCCTATGGCTGGCCGGGCAATGTCCGTGAGTTGCGCAACGTCGTCGAACGCGCCGCCGTGCTGGTCCGCTGCGGGGTGATCGCGCCCGACGCCATCGATCTGCCAACCGAGCGGCCGGCCTCACGGCTCGACGAGGGCGGCGTCACGATCGACCTGCCCGTGGATTGGTTGGCGGGCGACCTACCCGGCGCCGTCGCCCGGCTGGAGCGGACCATGATCGCCGCCGCGCTCCGCGAGGCCGACGGCAACCGGGCTCGGGCCGCCCGCCGCCTCGGGATCCAGCGCCAGCTCCTCTACGCCAAGATCGAGCGCTACGGCTTGGCCGCCCCCGGGACGGATCTGTCCGCAGAAGCGACGGTCGATGTCGTAAATCCCGACGCATCGGTCGATCCAGAGGGTGGGTAAACCACTCATCCGCCTCGGTATTGCGCCGGAACAAGCGTTCTTGAACAAGTCCAGGGAACGGATGGATTAAGCCGGCGTCAAGCTCGTCACGTGCCGGCCCGGATCGGGCTCGGCCGCGGCGGCATTCGAGCGGGGGACAGGGCAGGATGGACAGGACCGATACCGGAGCGGCGGCGCACGGCGCGACCGTCCGGGCTCCCTCCACCAAGGCCCTGCGCGGCCTCGACGCCCTCAACTTCTTCCTGGCCGACGTGCGCGACGGCCTCGGGCCGTATCTGGCGATCTACCTGATCGCCGTGCGGGGGCCGGACCAGGGCTGGAACGAGGCCACCACCGGCCTGGTGATGACCGTCGCCGGCATCCTCGGCCTGATCGCGCAGACTCCCGCCGGCGCGCTGATCGACGCCACCAACCACAAGCGCGCCGTCGTGATCGGCGGCGCCATCGCGGTGACGGCGAGCTGCCTGATCCTGCCGTTCATCTCGAACTTTTACCTCGTCACCGCGACGCAATCGATCGCCCACGTGGCCGGCACGATCTTCCCGCCGGCGCTCGCCGCCATCACCCTCGGGGTGGTCGGCCCAAAGATGTTCGCCAAGCGGATCGGCCGCAACGAGGGCTTCAACCACGCCGGCAACGCGGCGTCCGCGGCCATCGCCGGGGGCCTGGCCTATTTCTTCGGGCCGATCGTGGTGTTCTGGCTGATGGGCGTGCTGGCCGCCCTGTCGATCGGCGCGATGCTGCTGGTCCCGGCCGATGCCATCGACGACGACCTCGCCCGCGGCATGACCGAGGCGGAGGCCAAGGCGGATGAGCAGCCCTCCGGCCTGGCGACCTTGCTCCAGAACAAGCCGCTGATGCTGTTCGCCGTGCTCTGCGCGATCTTCCACCTGTCCAACGCCGCGATGCTGACCTCGGTCGGGCAGCTGCTCACCCACCTCTCCGGCAAGGATCACGCGACCTCGCTGATCGCCGTGTGCATCGTCGCCGCCCAATGCGTGATGGTGCCGGTGGCGATCTTCGTCGGCGCCCGGGCCGACATCATCGGGCGCAAGCCGATCTTTCTGGCGGCGTTCGGCGTGCTGGCGCTGCGCGGCGTGCTCTACACCCTCTCGGACAACCCGTTCTGGCTGGTGGGCGTCCAGCTCCTCGACGGCGTCGGGGCCGGCGTCTACGGCGCCCTGTTCCCGATCGTCGTCGCCGACCTGACCCGGGGCGGCGGGCGGTTCAACGCGGCGCAGGGTGCGGTGGCCACCGCCCAAGGCGTCGGTGCCTCGGTGAGCGCCACGCTGGCCGGGCTGATCATCGTGTCGGCCGGGTATTCGACGGCGTTCCTGGCACTGGCGGCGATCGCCGGGCTCGGCTTCGTCCTCTACCTGACGATGATGCCCGAGACCCGGGACGGGGAAGCCGCGAGCGGCACCCCGGATAGCAGCGCCGGCCTGCCCCCGGCCGTGCCGGCGAGCGCCTGACCGGCCGGCAGGATCACCCCATGTCCGCCCTAGATCCCGGCTCCGTGCCGAAGCGCGATCCGCTCGTCTTCCTGCATGTCGGCGACCTGCACCTGCAGGATGCAGCGGCCCAGAATGCCCGTGAGCTGAACGCGATCCTCGACCAGATCGCGACGATTGCCCCGCAGGATCTGTTCGATTTCGTGTACCTGCCGGGCGATCTGGCGGAGAACGGCTACGCCTCGGAATATCGCATCCTGAAGGATGCGCTGGATCGGCACCCCGACCTGCCGGTTCGCCTGATCCCCGGCGACCACGACCGCCAGCACGGCCGGATGGACGATTTCCACGCCTTCGCGGCGAGCTTGGGCGACCGCCTGCCGGAGCCAATAGTCTGGGACCTGGAGCAGCCGCCCTCCGGCTGCCCGGAGACCTGGCCGGTCCGGCCGATCCCGCATTACTGCGTGAGTGCGGATGTCCAGGGCGTGCGCTGCCTGTTCGTCGACATGGTCAGCCCGGGCTTCGGCCGGAAAGGCATCGGGCTCGATTTCCGGCTCGGCCGGCCGCAGACCCAATGGCTGAGCGAGCAGCTCACGCAGGCGGCGGCGGAAAAAAAGCCGTGCGCCGTGTTCATGCACGCCTATCCGGACGACCTGCGCGAGCCGGACGACCGCCTCGACATCGGCGGCCTGTTCTGGGCGACCCGTGTCCGCCTCGTGGAGATGGGCCACACCCATTACAACGAGCTCGCCCCCGACGGCCGGACCCTCTACGCCGCCGCCCGCTCTGTGGGGCAGAACGAGGACGGCTCGGTCGGCTACGCGGTCGCGGCCATCGACGGACCGGTGACGAGCTGGCGCTTCCGCGCGCTGGACCGGACGGCGCCGTTCGTGCTGATCACCAGTCCGGCGGACCGGCGGGTCGCGACGCTGCCGACCACGCCCGAGAGCAGCGGCCTGGAGCTCGACGCCGAGGGGCGGATCACCGTCCGGGCGGTGGTGCTGTCCGATGCGGCGCCGGATTACGTCCATTGCCGGGTCGATACCGGCCCCTGGCTCTTGATGGAGCGGGACCCGGCTTCGCGCTGCTACGCGGCCGCGCTGCCCTGGGACGGATCCGGACGCAGCATCCAAGTCGAGGCGGTGGACGGGCGCTGGCCCGGCCACGGCCCGGACTACGTCGATACCGACGTGATCGAGCCGGTCATCGCCTTCTCGAACAGCGCGGCCTTGCCGGCGATGCCGGAAAAACCGGGTAGCGACGCGGGCCGGATCCTGTCCTGGGTCCGAAAGGGCGTGCGCGGCGACCAGCTCGCGCCTAACCGCTACGGCCGCAAGTGGTGATCCTCACCAAGCCTCCGGGGGGAGATTGTTAGACGTGTTCGCTGGATTGACCCTGACACCGAACCTGGCGACCTGGGGCATCGCCGCCCTCGCCACCCTGGGCGTGATCGTGCGCCCGTTCTCGTGGCCGGAGGCGATCTGGGCGGTGCTCGGCGCCGCCCTGCTGGTCGTGCTCGGCCTGCTGCCCTGGCAGATCGCCCTCGACGGCGTCTCAAAGGGCACCGACGTCTACCTGTTCCTGGTCGGCATGATGCTGCTGGCCGAGATCGCCCGGAAGGAGGGCCTGTTCGACTGGCTGGCGGGCCTCGCCGTGCGCGCCGCCAAGGGTTCGCCGACCCGGCTGTTCCTGCTGATCTACATCGTCGGCACCGTGGTGACGGTGTTCCTCTCCAACGATGCCTGCGCGGTGGTGCTGACGCCCGCTGTCTACGCCGCCGCCAAGGCCGCCGACGCCGAGCCCCTGCCCTACCTGTTCATCTGCGCGTTCATCGCCAACGCGGCGAGCTTCGTGCTGCCGATCTCGAACCCGGCCAACCTGGTCGTGTTCGCCACCGACATGCCGCCCCTCGGGCAATGGCTCGCGACCTTCGCGCTGCCCTCGGTGCTGGCGATCGTCGCCACCTACGCGGTGCTGCGGATGACCCAGAACGCCCGGCTCAAGGGCCAGACCATCAAGACCGATGTCGAGACCGTGCATCTCGGCCTCGGCGGCAAGGTCGCGGGGCTCGGCATCATCGCCACCGCGGGGGCGCTGATCGGGGCCTCGGCCGCCGGCATCGAACTCGGCCTGCCGACCTTCGTGGCCGGTCTCGCTACCACCCTGCTGGTGGTGGCGCTCAACCGTGGCGGCCTGGTCGAGGTGGTCAAGGACGTGTCCTGGGCGGTGCTGCCGCTGGTGGCCGGCCTGTTCGTGCTGGTCGAGGCGCTGGAGAAGACCGGCGTGCTCACCCTGCTGGCCGACGCGCTGAAGGGCTACGCGCAGGCCGACCCCGCCGCCACCGCCTGGGCCGGCGGCGCGCTGATCGCCTTCGGCACCAACCTCGTGAACAACCTGCCGGCCGGGCTGCTCGCCGGCGCCGCGGTCCAGGCCGCGGAGGTCTCGCACAAGGTCGCGGGCGCGATCCTGATCGGCGTCGATCTCGGGCCGAACCTGTCGGTGACCGGCTCGCTCGCCACGATCCTGTGGCTCACCGCGATCCGCCGCGAGGGCGAGGACGTGTCGGCCTGGCAGTTCCTCAAGCTCGGCCTGCTGGTGATGCCGCCCGCCCTGGTTCTGGCGCTGGCCGCCCTCCTTCTCGTCTGAGAGCCCGGTCTCCGGTTCCCAGGACGGTGCCTGCCCCGATCGCCTCGCCCTCCCACGCCCGGAGACCCCATCCTTGAACGCCGCCCTGCTGTATCCTTTCATCCTGGTCGCGGGCGCCCTGCAGGCGCTCGGCAACTCCATGAACGCGCGCCTGCGCGACGCGCTGGTCAATCCGTGGCTCGCCGCAACCTACTCGTTCATGCCGATCGTGATCGTGTTCGCGATCCTGTTCTTCACCATGCCGACGCCGCTGCCGACGCTGCAGACCCTGGGCTCGATGCCCTGGTACGCGCCGCTCGGGGGCGTCGCCGGCGCGGTGGCGGTGTTCGGCGGCCTCGCCTTCGTCGACAAGGTCGGGGCCGGCCCGTTCAACGGCCTGACGATCACGGCCAACATCCTGACCTCGCTGGCGCTCGACAGCCTCGGCCTGTTCGGCCTCAAGGCCGGCGGCTTCAAACCGATGCCGTGGCTCGGGGGCCTGCTGATGGTGGTGGGCATCGTGTTCATCGCCCGCGCCACCGGCCCGAAATCGGAAGACGAGAAGGCGGAGAGCAGCGAGGGCGGCCTGATGGCCAAGCTGCTCTACCCGTTCATCCTGGTCGCCGGCTCGCTCCAGGCGGTGGGCGTGGTGCTCAACGCGCAGCTGCGCGGCGCCCTGGTGAACCCCTGGCTCGCCGCTACCGTGTCGTTCATCCCGGTGGCCCTGGTGTTCCTGTTCGTGTTCCTCCTCCGCCCGACGCCGCTGCCGACCCGGGCGGACGTGGCCCGGGTGCCGTGGTGGGGGGCGCTGGGCGGGATCGCCGGGGCGGTGGCGGTGTTTGCCGGCCTGCTGTTCGTCGACAAGGTCGGCGCGGGCGCCTTCAACGGCCTCTTGATCACCGCGAACCTGTTCACCTCGATCGCCATCGACCATTTCGGCTGGCTCGGCATGAAGCGCGTCCGCGCCGGGATCGGCCGGCTGATCGGCGGCCTGCTGATGGCGGGCGGGATCGTGCTGATCTCGGTGTTTTGACCGACAGCCGAACCGGGCGAGACCCGTTACGCCTTTCGAGGCGCCGGGCTGGGCTGTCCGCGCCGCCTACCGCTTAAGACCATCTCGGCGCCGCGCAGGGAACTGGCCTCTCTAGAATCTCACTAAAAATGAGTTCGAGAGGCGCCCTATGCCCTCGCGTCACCTGCCCGTGCTCGATGGTTGGCGCGGCTGCGCGATCCTGCTGGTGCTCGTCGGCCATTTCGCGACGAGCCGCGGGATCAATCTCGGCCGCTTCGGGGTAGAGTTCTTCTTCGTCCTGAGCGGCCGGTTGATGGCCGAGATCCTGTTCGTGCGCGCCACGCCGCTGACGACGTTCTTCGTCCGCCGGGCGTCGCGGATCTATCCGGCGCTGATCTGCTTCGTGCTGGCGATGAGCATTCTGGCCCTCGCCACCGGCCATTACCGGCAGCTCTATGGCTGCCTCGCGGCCGTGACGCTGACCTACAACTACTACCATCTGTGGTTTGCGGAAGTACCCAATGTCGACCACATCTGGTCGCTCTGCGTCGAGGAGCACAGCTACATCCTGCTGGGCGTCATCGCGCTTCTCTGGCACAGATTCGGTTTCCCGCTGCTTTCGGTCCTCGCCGTGCTGGCGGCCTTGGCCTGCCTGGATGGGTTGGTCTCGACGCTGATCGGCGGCACTTACACGCAGGTGTACTGGCGCAGCGATGTCCGGAGCGCGTCGATCCTGCTCGGAGCTGTCGCCTATCTGAAGTTCGGCCGCAGCGACCCGACAAGCGATAGGCCGTCCTGGCAGCCGGCGTTCCTGCTGCTGGCCGGCCTGGCGCTGAACGTCAACGCCGTGCCAGACCCGATCAAGTACAGCTTCGGCACCGCCCTGCTCGCTGGCGCGGTGGCGTCACTCCCGAGGGCACCGGCCGCCTTGCGCGACGGCCTGACGTCGACGCCGCTCCTGCTGTTCGGGGCGTGGTCCTACGCGATCTACCTGTGGCAGCAGCCCTTCTACGTGCTGCACGACGCGATGGGCGACTGGTTCAGCACGGCCCTCGTCCTGCCAGCGATCGCACTCGGCATTGTCAGCCTGCTGCTGATCGAGCGGCCGATGCGGGACTACCTCAACCGCCTGTTCGACCGCGCGGCGGGCCGGGGCGGCACCGCGGTGAAGTCCTACGCAACGTCGTGAGGGACGCGAGAGATGGATGGAGGGTGACGGACGGCTGAGAGGCCTGCCAACCAATTCCGTCATTCCGGGGTCGCGTAGCGGAGCCCAGAATGACGGGTGCATATCGGCGCGTCTTCGCAACGCCCAAAACGTAAGAAGACTTATTGCCCCGCCTAAACGGCTGCAGCCATCTGCGACGAAGCGCCGAGCACGCCGGTCGCGGTTTCCTCCGGCGGGGCCTTGCGGGAGACGTAGTAGAGATCGACCGCGCGCCAGAACGCAGTCTGCTCGTCGACCGACCGGCGGGCCAGGGCCGATTCGAGGATCGCCATGGCGGCCCGTGCGGGCTCGCTCCGCTCGAGTTCGTCGAGCAGGCCGGCGAGATGCAGCATGGGGGTCTACCTCCGAACGTACAGCGACATAGGGTAACGCCTAAGCTTACGAAAAGGATCCGCCCGCCAGCGGAGTCCCTGCACGAAACTTGCCTCGCGCCCAGTGGGGTCTACGATCCCCACCCGCGAGCCCGACTCGCGACCCACCTTCAGATCTCAAGGATCCCCGATGCTTTCCTGCCGAAGCGGCGCGGCCCATGCCCTGCGCGGAGCGACCCTGGCCCTGGTGCTGGCCGGCACGCTCGGGGCGACCCCGCTCCGCGCCCGCGAGATGACCGATGCCAGCACGGCGGCGGCGGTGAAGAAGCCGAACGTCGTCATCCTGGCCACCGGCGGCACGATCGCGGGCGCCGGCGCCGACGCGGCCAACAGCGCGACCTACACCGCCGCCAAGGTGCCGGTGGACAAGCTGCTCGCAGCCGTGCCGCAGGTCAGCACCATCGCCAACGTGCGCGGCGAGCAAGTCTTCCAGATCGCCTCGGAGAGCTTCACAGACACGCAGCTGGTGCAGCTCGCCAAGCGGGTCTCCGCCCTGCTCAAGCAGGACGATGTCGACGGCGTGGTTGTCACCCACGGCACCGACACCCTGGAGGAGACCTCGTTCTTCCTCGACCTCGTGGTGAAGAGCGACAAGCCAATCGTGGTCGTCGGGTCGATGCGCCCGGGCACGGCGATCTCCGCCGACGGCGCCCTCAATCTGCTCGACGCCGTGACGGTGGCGGCCAGCAAGGAAGCGATCGGCAAGGGCGTCACCGTGACCATGAACGACACGATCCAGTCGGGCCGCGACGTGAACAAGCGGACCAACGTGGTGCCCAGCGCCTTCTACAGCCAGTGGGGGCCGCTCGGCATGGTGATCGAGGGCAAGACCTACTTCGTCCGCTCCCTGGCGAAGCGCCACAACACCAGCTCCGAGTTCGATATCGATACGATCGACAGCCTGCCGCTGGTCGGCATCGTCTACGGTTCGGGCACCATGATCCCCGGGGTCTACGATGCCGAGGTCCAGGCCGGCGCCAAGGCGATCGTCAACGCCGGCACGGGCAACGGCTCGGTGCCGGGCTACCTCGTGGACAAGCTCAAGGACATCCGCTCCAAGGGCACGATCGTCATCCGCTCCTCGCGGGTGCCGGACGGTCTCGTCCTGCGCAACGCCGAGCAGCCCGACGACACCTACGACTGGGTGGTCGCCCACGACCTGAACCCGGCCAAGGCCAAGATCCTGGCCGCGGTGGCGCTGACCAAGACTCAGGACACCAAAGAGCTGCAGCGGATTTTTTGGGAGTATTGAGCGGCGATTTTCTTCGGATCTCCCTCACTCGACCTCATCCTGAGGCGCATTCGCGAAGCGAATGCCTCGAAGGAGCCCTCCAGCCGGCCGCGCGCTTCCTGGAGCCCTCCTTCGAGGCCCGCTGACGCGGGCACCTCAGGATGAGGGGGGAATTTGGAAATCCGGAAGCCTGCGGCACCCCCGGCCGTACGCCTGGTGCCCCGGCCGCCCTGCGTGGGCCCCGGGTTACAACGTCCCGAGCACCCCTTAGATACCGGTGCGCGACGGATCGCGCCGCCGGAGCCGAAAGCGGCCCCGACCTGGCGATCCGCCAGCACCGAGCCTGGAGGAACGAGCATGACCGAGCTTCATCCCGAGGTCGCGGCGGTCACCGAGCGCGTGGTCGCGCGCTCCCGCGAGTCCCGGCGGACCTATCTCGACCTGATCGCCCGGGAGCGCGATTCGGGCGTGCACCGTCCGACGCTCGCCTGCGGCAACCTCGCCCACGCCTTCGCCGCCTCCGGCGAGGACAAGCCGGCGCTGCGCGACGGCCGGACGGTGATGAATATCGGGATTGTCACTGCCTACAACGACATGCTCTCGGCGCATCAGCCCTACGGACGCTATCCCGACCAGATCAAGGTGTTCGCCCGGGAGCGCGGCGCCACCGCCCAGGTGGCCGGCGGCACCCCGGCAATGTGCGACGGGGTCACGCAAGGGCAGCGCGGCATGGAGCTGTCGCTGTTCTCCCGGGACACGATCGCGCTCTCCACCGCGGTGGGCCTGAGCCACGGCATGTTCGATGGCGCCGCGCTGCTCGGAATCTGCGACAAGATCGTGCCCGGCCTGCTGATCGGTGCCCTGCGCTTCGGCCACCTGCCGACGATCCTGATCCCGGCCGGGCCGATGCCGTCGGGGCTCGCCAACAAGGAGAAGCAGCGGATCCGCCAGCTCTACGCCGAGGGCAAGGTCGGCCGCGCGGAGCTGCTGGAGTCCGAATCCGCCTCCTATCACGGGGCCGGTACCTGCACGTTCTACGGCACCGCCAACTCGAACCAGATGATGATGGACATGATGGGCCTGCACATGCCGGGCGCCTCGTTCATCAACCCCGGCACGAAGCTCCGCCAGGCCGTGACCCGGGCGGCGATCCACCGGCTCACCGAGATCGGCGCCGCCGGCAACGATTACCGGCCGCTCGGCCTGTGCGTCGACGAGAAGGCGATCGTGAACGCGGCGGTCGGCCTGCTCGCCACGGGCGGCTCGACCAACCACGCGATCCACCTGCCGGCCATCGCCCGCGCCGCCGGGATCGTGATCGACTGGGAGGATATCGACCGGCTGTCCAACGCCGTGCCGCTGATCGCCCGGGTCTATCCGAACGGCGCGGGCGACGTGAACCATTTCCACGCCGCCGGCGGCATGAGCTTCGTCATGGCCGCCCTCCTCGATGCCGGGCTGCTGCACGACGACATCCTCACCGTCGCCGGCCAGTCCCTGCGCGACCACGCCCGCGACCCGAAGCTCGACGGCGATGAGCTCGCCTTCGCGGATGCGGTGCCGGAGAGCCTGGACGAGACCATGATCCGGCGGCCGGACAACCCGTTCCAGGCCGATGGCGGCATGCGGCTGGTGACGGGCAATCTCGGGCGGGCGACGTTCAAGACCAGCGCCGTGGAGGAGAGCCGCCGGACCATCGAGGCCCCGGCCCGGGTGTTCTCGGACCAGGACGACGTGCTGAAAGCCTTCAAGGCCGGCGAGCTGGAGCGGGACGTGGTCGTGGTGGTGCGGTTCCAGGGGCCGCGGGCCAACGGTATGCCCGAGCTGCACAAGCTCACGCCCCCGCTCGGGGTGCTGCAGGACCGTGGCCACAAGGTCGCGCTGGTCACGGATGGACGCATGTCCGGCGCCTCCGGCAAGGTGCCGGCGGCGATCCATCTGAGCCCGGAAGCGCTCGGCGGCGGTGCCATTGGGCGGATCCGCGACGGCGACATCGTCCGCCTCAGCGCCGCCGAAGGGCTGCTGGAGGTGCTGGTCGACGAGGCGGAACTCGCCGCCCGCGAGGCGGCGATCCAGCCGGTGCCGGAGGCGGGAACCGGGCGGGAGCTGTTCGCTTTCATGCGCCACGGGGCCGACACCGCCGAGCGGGGCGCCTCGGCCATGCTCGCGGCCGCCGGCCTCTGAACGTCGAACGGGAGAAGCCGATCATGAACGATCTGACCAGCATCGACGCGCTGATGCGCTCCGTGCCCGTCATCCCGGTCCTGGTGATCGAGGATGTCGCCCAGGCCCGGCCGATCGCCGAAGCCCTGGTCGCAGGCGGGCTGACCGCCCTGGAGGTCACCCTGCGCACGCCGGCCGCCCTGGACGTGATCCGCGAGATGACCCAGGTCGAGGGCGCGGTGGTGGGGGCCGGCACGGTCCTGAACCCGGGCGACCTCGAAGGCGCCCTGGCGGCGGGAGCCGAGTTCATCGTCTCGCCGGGGCTCACGGCGCCGCTGACCGACGCCGCCAAGGCGAACGGCGTACCCTACCTGCCGGGCATCGCCACGGCGGCCGATATCATGCGCGGGCTCGATTACGGGCTCGACCGGTTCAAGTTCTTCCCCGCCGAGGCGGCGGGCGGGATCAAGGCGCTCAAGGCCCTCACCGCCGTGTTCGGCCAGGTGAAATTCTGCCCGACCGGGGGGATCACCGAGGCGACCGCGCCGGATTGGCTCGCCATCCCGTCGGTGCTCTGCGTCGGCGGCAGCTGGGTGGTGAAGCCCGGCGCGCCGGACCGCGAAGCCATCGAGCGCGCGGCCCGGGCCGCGTCCGGCCTGCGCAAGGCCGCCTGACCGTCCCCGGACACGAGAACGCCCGCCACGGCTGAGCCGGGCGGGCGTTCCATCATCCAATAGCTTGGTTGGCGACGATCAGCAGTCGTCGCCGCCCTTGCCGGCCTGCGCAGCGGTGGGCTTGCCCTGCGACTGAGCCTGCACGTCCGACGGCGAGGTGGCGGTGCCGGCATTGGTCATGGCACCGACGGTCCCGGGGGACTCGGCCTTGGCGCCGGGGGTGGTCGGGGTCTTCACGCTCGGATCGACGTTCGAGGCCTTGCTGGCTTCCTTGTCGCGCGTCACGGTCGTCCCGGTCGCGCACGGCGCCGCGAAGGCGGCGGTCGACATCAGGATGAGAGCGCCGGCGCCCGCAAGGGTCTTGATCTTGGTCATGCGTTCCTCCGATTTATTCAGCGCATGACAAACGGACCCCGCAGTCCCAGGTTCCTTAATATTTCCATCTCGCAACTTCTGCGGGGCATTTTTCCCGGGATGTCGAGGGATAGTGCCTACTCGGCCGGCTGCGGCTCGCGGCGCTCCCGGGGTGTGAAGACGCTGCCTTGCGGCTCCAGGACGATCCGCCGGTCGTGGAACGCGTCCAGCGTCGAGCGATGGCCGATGGACACGATGGTGGTGTCGGGCAGCCGCTCGCGCAGCATCGCGTAGATCTTCGCCTCGGACGGCTCGTCGAGCGAAGCGGTGGATTCGTCGAGGAACAGCCAGGCGGGCTTGGCCAGGATCGCCCGGGCGATAGCGAGGCGCTGCTGCTCGCCGCCGGACAGGCGCCGCTCCCAGGTATCGGTCTCGTCGAGGCGGTCGATGAGATGCAGCAGCTGCGCCGCCGTCAGGGCCTCGCGGATCGTGTCGTCCGAGAACTGGTCGGTGGTGTTCGGGTAGACGACGGCGCCGCGCAGGGTCCCCTGCGGGATGTAGGGCCGCTGCGGCAGCAGCAGCGCCGATTGCCCGGCGGGCACGTCGACCCGGCCCTTGCCGAACGGCCAGATCCCCGCGATCGCCCGGAACAGCGTCGACTTGCCGGAGCCCGAGGGTCCGGTGACCAGGGTCGCGCCGCCCTTTGGCAGGGTCAGCTCCGGGGCCGAGACGATCTCGCGGCCATCCGGCAGGGCGAGCACCACGCCCCGGGCGGTCACGCCGTTGGCGGTGTCGTTGCCCCGGATCAGCCCGTAGCCCGCCGATTCCAGCGCCTCGGCCTTGCTCATCGCCCGGCGGAAGGAGCCGAGACGGATGGTGTTGGCCTTGTAGGAGGCGAGCGTCGTGTAGGAATCCACGAAGAACGACAGGGAACTCTGCACCTGTCCGAACGCCTGCGAGGTCTGCTGGAGCGCGCCCAGGGTGATCTTCTTGGCGAAGAACGACGGCGCGGCGAGCACCATCGGGAAAATCACGCTCGCCTGCCGGTAGCTGAACGTGAAGGCGATCAGCTTGATCCGGCGGAAGATGATGCCGACGTAATTGTCGATGATGCTGTGGAACAGCGTGCCCAGCCGGGTCGCCTCGGCGCGCTCGCCGCGCAGCAGCGCGATCTGCTCGGAGTAGATCCGGTTGCGGGCGAGCGAGAAGCGGAAATCGGCCTCGACCTGCTCCTGCCGGAAGTTCAGCCCGATCAGGGGGCGGCCGATCAGGTGGGTCAGCCAGGTGCCGACCACCGCGTAGGCAATCACCAGCCAGACCAGGAAGCCCGGGATCACCGTGTCGGTGAACGGCACGACGAAGTCGCGCGACAGGGTCCAGAGGATCACGATGAACGAGACCAGCTGCGCCGCCTGGCTGAGCAGCCGGATCGACAGGCTCGCGGTCTGCTGGATGAACAGGTTGACGTCGGCCTGGATACGCTGGTCCGGGTTGTCCGCCTCCTCGTCGGTGAACGGGATGCGGTAATGGGTGCCCTTGCCGAGCCAGCGCTCGTACAGGCTGTGGGTCAGCCAGGTGCGCCAGCGGATGTGCAGCGAGGAATCGACGAACAGGTCGAACATGCCGATGGCGATGTTGAGCGTCGCCAGCGGGATGAAGATCCAGAGCAGCTGGTACCAGAACGCCGCCGCGTCGTATTCCTGCAGCGAGTTGTAGATGTCGCGGTAGAAGAAGTTGAACCGCAGGGTCAGCGCCACGTCGGCGAAGTTCACGAAGATCGACAGGGCGACGAGGTTGCGCCCGATCCGGCCCTCGGTGCTGCCGAACCAGCGGAACAGGCCGATCTCCTTGGTCGGCTTGTCGCGGTTGGCGAAATACGGGTCGGCGATGTCGGTGATCGCCCGGATCGGCTCGAGATGCGAGACGGCGAGCACGATGGCGCCGAACACCACGGCGCCGGTGGCAGCGAAGTCCGGCGGCAGCAGGGCGGCGACCACCGGGGGCAGCAGGCCCATGGCGGCCACCGTCTTCATGCCGGCGAGCAGCAGGTAGCCCAGGCCGTAGACCGAGACGAAGACTTTCAGGTAGGCCGAGATGCCGTTCGCCGCGACCAGGATGCCGGCCATCACGAAGCCGGCGAGGGAGACGTAGAGCGGCGGGCTGGGGATCCCCGGGAGCGCCAGCAGGATCAGCGCGGCCACGGCCGTGAGCACGGCCTGGATCCCGAGCCCGGTCCTGAGTGAAGCCACGCGTGTCTCCCGCCTAACGTGAGCGCCCCTTCGGGTACGCAACCCGGCGGCCTTGGCCCTGGGTCGTGGCGACAACGTGGCACTTCGCGTGCGCTGTCACGTGAAAGTTTGGTCAGGATCCGGCGATCGCGACGTCAGGCCGCTTTCCGCGCTACCAGTTCCACTCCTCGAAACCGGGCTCGCGGCAGCGATAACCGATCGGGCATTGCGGATTGTCGCGGGTTGGCACGAAGCGCAATTCGGCGATCTCGGCGCCGCTGCACTGGCCCGGGCCGCTGACGAAGCGCTCCGCCGCCGTGCCGCCGGCGATCACCACGTCGCCCTCGTTCTTGACCAGCGCCATCGCCTCCGCGCAGGTCATCCGCACCGTGCCGGCTGGACGCGGCGAGCGCGAAGGCTGGGCGAGCGCGCCCGCCCCGATCGTCACGGCGACCAGGTGAATGCACAGCAAGGCGAGGACCAGCGGCCTCATCGCGAATGGGTTCCAGAAACACGACGCACCCGAGAAGAAAGTCCTCGGGCATCGCGCCATCCTGCACGGCCGAGCGGCCCGAGACTGTCACCGGAATGCGCCACCACGCCGCTTTCGCCGTTGGACCGCCGCAATCACAGGATTATGGGATTTCCGGACCACGGAGAGCGCTCGAAACTGTGCGACCGCGGACCCCCGACGGGCGGTCCCGGCACGAGCCTCCCGGCTGATCCTCCGGCACGCGCCTCCGGCGCCCGGCGTGCCGGCCGACGTGCGCTGGAGCCCAGGGACCCGCAGATGTCCGCCCTCTCGATCCTCGATGTTTCAGCCGTGCGCGCCGCCCCGGTGGCCCGCGAGCCCTACCCGTACACGCTCGGCACCAACGTCCTGAACCCGGACGCGATCGACGCGATCCGGCGCGACTTCCCGGACATCGCCAAGCCCGGCTACCTGACGGTGGACGAGGTCGCCCTCAAGGGCCGGTTCAAGGCGCTGATCGACGAGCTGGAGAGCGACGCGTTCTCGGAGATCCTCGGCGAGAAGTTCGGCATCGACCTCGTGTCCTGCCCGCGGCTGACCACCATCATGCGGAAGAGCCAGTTGAAATACGGCTCGATCCACACCGACGGCCCGTCGAAGGTGCTGACGTTGCTGGTCTACATGAACGACGCCTGGGACGCCCCGGCCGCCGGCCGCCTGCGCGTGCTCTACGACGGCCGCAACTACGCGCCCTTCGCGGTCGAGGTGCCGCCGACCATGGGCACGATGTTCGCCTTCCTGCGGGCCGACAATTCCTGGCACGG
Organism: Methylobacterium sp. J-072; assembly: GCF_022829425.1. Classification (NCBI taxonomy): domain Bacteria; kingdom Pseudomonadati; phylum Pseudomonadota; class Alphaproteobacteria; order Hyphomicrobiales; family Methylobacteriaceae; genus Methylobacterium; species Methylobacterium sp. J-072. The sequence continues at coordinate 22,318 of NZ_JAKSYK010000160.1, forward strand.
CCACGAGCCGTTCGAGGGCGAGCGGCGCGTGGTGCAGGTGGCCTGGCTCAAGGATGCGGCCGAGCTGGAGCGCAAGCGCAAGCGCAACCGCACGGCGCAGTTCCTGAAAGGGATTTTCGGACGCTGAGCACCACGACGGTTTCACCCAGACTCTTGTTGGGGCATGCTTTTCACCGGTCAGCCGGTGACCGAATCGGCGCAGGATGCCTAAACCAGGGGGATCGAATGGGCGCGGTCGTGCTGGTCGATCCGGGTGAGGAGACCCGAGCCGGTTCCAAGCGTCGCTTCATCGTGCCCGCCCTCCTCGTGCTCGGCTGGGCCGGGCTGTTCGCCTACAGCGCCGCCTATCTGACCGAGGACCTACCGTTCCGGTCCCAGCCGGCCGAGACTCGGCCAGCGCCGAAGCCCCCCGGCCGCCGGGTCGTGATGCTCGACATGCCGGACGAGGCCATTCCGGACGTGCAGCGCCCCGATGCGTCGCTGCAGGCCGCGACGGAAGCGTCCCCGAGCCAGGCGCCGCCGAGCACGCGGGCGGCCGCCTCCGCCCCGATGGCGGTCGCATCCGGCAAGCCTCAGACCTCCGGCAGCGCCGAGTTCGTCGGGATCTGGGGCCCGACCGCCGAGGCCTGCGGCGCCCGCTCCCGCCGCCGGGGCTTCATCCCGGCCACGATCACGCAGGAGCGCGCCCGGGCCGGACGGACGATCTGCAATTTCCACGACAGCCGGCGGGTCGGCAACGCCTGGGTGATGGGCGCCGAATGCAGCGACCGCGGCCGGCACTGGTCCTCCCAAGTCCGCCTCATGGTCGCCGGCGACCGCCTCACCTGGTCGAGCGCGCGCGGCACCGCGGCCTATATCCGCTGCGGCCGGCGCGGGGGGTGAGGGGCGACTGAGGCGCGCAGGGTCCACGGCGGGGATTCTCAATCCATGACACCCACTCCGTCATTGCGAGCGGAGCGAAGCAACCCAGGGCAGCGCGCGATCTCAAACCGTGGCGTTTCCCTGGGTTGCTTCGCTCCGCTCGCAATGACGGTGAGAACTTCGCCATGCCGTTCACCGGAACGTCTGTTTCGGGTCCGGTAATCCTCGATGCGTCAGGCGATCTCGATCATCCGCCCCCCGGCGGCGGCGTTCAATACAATCCGCGCCGCGGCCCGGCTCGGGGTGTCGTCGCCCGAGAGCCGCATCGCTCCGTCGATGCGGGCGAGCGCGTCGCATTGCGCGTCGCGCTCGGAGCCGCCGACCAGTAGGGGCAGCAGCGCCTTGGTGAGACGCTCGGGGGTGCACTCGGCCTGGACGAATTCCGGCATGGCGTTGTCGGCCAGGATCAGGTTCGGCAGCACGATGCTGGGGACCTGGATCAGCCGCCGGGCGATGAACTCCTCCGCCCGCGAGACCTTGTAGGCCACCACCATCGGGACGCCGGCGAGCGCCAGCTCCAGCGTGACCGTGCCGGAGGCTGCGAGCGCCGCCCGGGCGCCCCGGAAAGCGGCGTATTTCGACTCCCCGCCGGTGAGAACCCGCACCGGCACGGGCCAGTCGAGGGCCATCCGCTCGATCAGCGCCCGGTGGCGGGTCACGGCGGGCAGCACCGCCTCGACCTCCAGAATGCGGGAGACCTGCTCCAGCACCCGCCCGAAGACCGGCATCAGCCGGTCGATCTCGGCCCGGCGCGAGCCCGGCAGGATCACGAGACTGTAGGGTACCGCCTCCCGCCGCCGGCTCTCGGCCGTGGAGGGTCGCAGCTCCGAAAAGCGCTCGATCAGCGGGTGGCCGACATAGGTGCAGGGCGGCCCGCCGAGCCGCAGATGCGCGTCCGGCTCGAACGGCAGCAGCGCCATGACGTGGTCGATGAAGCCACGCATGCCCTTGGCCCGCCACGGCCGCCAGGCCCAGACGCTCGGCGACACGTAATCGACGATCGGGATGCCGGGCGCAGCCTTCCGGACCCGCTGGGCCACGGCGTGGGTGAAGCCCGGGCTGTCGATGATCACCAGTACGTCGGGCCTCGCGCGCACCACGGCAGCGGCGGTCTCACGGATCCGGCGCAGCAGGGTCCGGGCGCGGGCGAGCACCGGCAGGTAGCCCATGACGGCGACGTCATCGAGGGGGAACAGGGAGGAAAAGCCCTCCTCGGCCATGGCCTCGCCGCCGACGCCGCCGAACACGGTCCCGGGCGCGGTCGCCCGCAGCGCCCGCATCAGCTTGGCCCCGAGCTGATCCCCGGAATCCTCGCCGGCCACCAGCCAGATTGTCTTGGATGGGGACACGGAGGCGGCGCTCACGGCTCGGCTCCGTAGCCGACCAGAAACAGCCCCAGGCGATCGGCCTCGGCAGCGGTGGCGACGCGGTCGATCACCAGGGTGCCGCCGGCCTCCAAGGCGAGGCCAACGCAGCCGGCAGCGGCGGCGTTGCGCACCGTCCGGGGGCCGATGGCCGGCAGGTCGATGCGCAGGTCCTGGCCGACCTTAGGCGCCTTCACCAGCACGGTCGCGGGCAACGCCCGCCCCCGCCCGAACGGCTTGCGCCCGAGCGCCCGGGCGCGGGCAAGCATGCGGTCGGTGCCCTCAGGTCCCTCGACGGCGATCACCCGCTCACCGGAGACCGCCACCGCCTGCCCGAGATCGTAGGGCGAGAGCGCATCAAGCACCCCGCGCCCGGTGCGGATCGAGATGGCAGCCTCCGCATCGGGACCGAGGCGGCCGAGCCGGCCCTCCGGGCAGAGCAGGTCCGGGGCGGCCTCGTGGACGCCCAGCACTCGGTGCCCTTCCTCCTCGACCAGGGCCAGGGCGGCGCGCAGCAGCCGGTCGTCGCCGCCGCCAGCGATCGCCCGCAGGGTCTCGCGGTTGCGCAAAGCCGCGCCGGCATTGAGCAGCGCAGCCGGGCTCGGCCGGGAGACCCCGCCGGCCGGCACCATCACGGCCGGGCCCCAGGCGCGGAGCAGCTTGAGGATCGCGGCAAGGTCGAGGAGGTCGACGGTCGCGTCGGCCCGGGCGCGCAGGGACCGGTCGGTGAAGCCGCGGAGCGCAATCAGCCGGAACGGTTGGTGCGTCCGGGTCAGCGACTCGGCGACGAGCTCCGGCAGCCGGCCGGCGCCGGCGATCAGGACGAGCGTGCCCTCGGGCAGCGGAGCGGCCTCGGCCATGCGGGCAGGCTCAGGCCGCCCCGATCGGGACCGGAAGCTCGCGCGGCGTGCAGATCGAGCGCTTGCCGCCGGCGCGGATGAAGGCGAGGATCTCGGCCACGGCGGTGTGGGACTCGAAGGTCGCGGCCACGTCCTCGACCCGCTCCATCAGCGTGCCCTCGGGGGCGAACAGCAGGCGGTAGGCCCGCCGGAGCGCATGGATGTCCTCCCGGGCGAAGCCGCGGCGCTGCAGGCCGATGATGTTGAGCCCCGAAAGATACGCACGGTTACCGAGCACCATGCCGTAGGGGATGCAGTCGTTCTCCAGGCCCGAGAGGCCGCCGACGAAGGCGTGGGCGCCGACCCGGGCGAACTGGATCACCGCGGCGCCGCCGCCCAGGATCGCGTAATCGCCGACGCTGCAATGGCCGGCCAGCATCACGTTGTTGGAGAAGATGACGTGGTCGCCGACCCGGCAATCGTGGCCGACATGGGAGTTCGCCAGGAAGGTGCAGTGATCGCCGACCGTCGTCTCGAGGCCGCCCCCGCTGGTGCCGGGGTTCATGGTCACGCCCTCGCGGATCAGGCAATCGGCCCCGATCGTCAGCGTCGAGGCCTCGCCCCGGTATTTCAGGTCCTGCGGCTGGTGGCCGATGGAGGCGAACGGGAAGATCCGGGTGCGGGGGCCGATCGTGGTGCGGCCGGCCAGGACCACGTGGCTGAGGAGCTCGCAGCCCTCGCCCAGCACGATCTCGGGCCCGACATGGCAGAACGGGCCGATCCGCACGCCCTCGCCGATCGCGGCGCCGGATTCGATCACGGCGCTCGGGTGGATCAGGGCGTCGCTCACTCTGTCACCAGCATGGCGCCGATCTCGGCCTCCGCCACCAGCACGCCGTCGACCCGGGCTTCGCCGCGGAACCACCACATGGTCCGGCGGTGGTTCATCTTCTTCATGTGGAAGCGGACCTGGTCGCCGGGGGTGACCGGCTTGCGGAACTTGCACTTGTCGATGGTCATGAAGAACACCTGCTTGGTCCGCAGCTCGTCCGTCCGGATGTGACGGCAGCAGATCGCGCCGGCGGTTTGGGCCATGCCCTCGATCAGCAGCACCCCGGGGAAGACCGGCATCCCGGGGAAATGCCCCATGAATTGCGGCTCGTTGGCGGTGACGTTCTTGATGCCGACGCAGGATTCATCGCGATCGATCTCGACGATGCGGTCGATCATCAGGAACGGGTAGCGGTGCGGCAGCAACTCCAGCAGCGTCTGGATGTCGGCTGTGCCCAGTTCCTCGTTGGTGTCGCGCGCCGCCTCGCTCATCGAATCCCGTACCTCGAGTCACCGCCATCGGGCGGACCGATATCCGCCCCCCATGACGGGCGGACGCCCTCTTCGGAAGAAATCGGCAGAGATGCAAGGGCTTCCGGGATGACCGGCCGATATCACCCGGCGTCGGCGGCCGGATCCTTCTCCGGATCCTTGCCGGAGCGCTCGGCCAGCCGCGCCAGCGTCGTCAGTTCGCGGAACCACGCCCGCACCGGTTTGGCCGGCGTGCCGCCCCAGCGGCTGCCCGGCGGGACATCGCGGTTGACGTTGGACGAGCCGGCGATCTGCGCGCCGCGGCCGATGCGCAAGTGACCGACCACGCCGACCTGGCCGCCCAGCACCACGTAGTCTTCCAGCGTGGTCGAGCCGGAGATGCCGACCCCGGAGACGATCACGCAATGGCGGCCGATAACGACGTTGTGGGCGATCTGGACGAGGTTATCGATCTTGGTGCCCTCGCCGATCACCGTATCGCGCGAGGCGCCCCGGTCGATCGTCGTGTTGGCGCCGATCTCGACATCGTCCTGGACGATCACCCGGCCGATCTGCGGCACCTTGAGATGCGTCGCGCCCATGGCGAAACCGAAGCCATCCTGGCCGAGCCGAGCGCCGGGATGCAGGATCACCCGGTTGCCGACGAGCGCGTGGCTCAAGGTCGTGCCGGCGCCGATGGAGCAGTCGCGCCCGATCCGGACGCCCGGGCCGATCACCGCGTTCGGGCCGATGACGCTGCCTGAACCGATCTCGACGCCGGGGCCGATCACCGCGCCGGGATCGACCGTGACCCCCTCCTCCAGCCGCGCATCCGGGTGGATATGGGCCCCGGGGACGATGCTGCGGCCGCCGAACTGCGAGCCCGGCCGCATGGCATCGGGGTGCAGGCGTCCGAGCAGGGCGGCGTAGGCCCGGTACGGGTCGCGGGTCACTAGCGCGACGGTGCCGGCCGGGCAGCGCGCCGCGAAGCGCGGGCTCACCAGGCAGGCCCCGGCCCGGGTCAGGGTCAGCGCCTCGCCGTAGCGGGCATTGTCCATGTAGGCGAGATGGTGCGGCCCGGCACTCTCGAGGGGCGCGGCGCCGGTGAGCCGGTATTCCGGGTCTGCGCCCTCGGGCAGGGCTACGCCAGCGGCGGCGGCGACGTCGGCCAGGGTAAGGGCGCCGGTCGCAGCGAAAAAATCGAGATCTGACATGCGTGACAACGCGCCGGCCGGAGAAATCCGGCCGGCGCGCCTGGATTTTATCAGAACCGCGAGCCGCCGGAGAAGCGGAACGCCTGGGTCTGATCCTTGCCGATATGGCCGACCTTGCCGAGCAGCGGCACGTAGACCGACTGGCCCTCGTCCTTGGTCAGGGCGTAGGCGTAGTCGAAGCGGATCGGGCCGAGCGGCGAGTTCCACAGGATGGACGCGCCGATCGAGGAGCGGATCGCGGCCGTATCGCGGACGTTCACGCATTCCGGCTCGACGCCGATGTTGAACGCGGAGAAGTTGCACTTCCCGGTCTGCGGCGAGATGCCGTTGATGAAGCCGTCGCCGTTCACGTTGAACGACCGCCGGCCGTTATAGCCGAACAGCGTACCGGCATCGGCGAAGACCGCGCCCTTCAGGCCCAGATCCCGCGGGATGAGGGGCAACGGGAACTGCACTTCGAGGGTGCCGCCGATATAGGTGGAGCCGCCGATGGCGTTGGAGCGGGCATCGGCGATGCCGACGTCGCGCGGGCCGATGCCGTTGGGCGCGAAGCCGCGGACCAGCGACGGGCCGAGGAAGAACTCGTCGGTGACGCGCAGCGGCTTGCCGTCGATGGCGTTGATGTGGCCGCCCTGGAAGCGGACGAAGCCGATCACATCCTCGAACAGCTCCTTGTAGTAGCGCGCATCCGCGGTGACGCGGAAGAACTTCGAGTCGCCGCCCAGGCCGGCCACGTCGGGCTTCAGCTCGGCGTAGAGGCCGTTGCGCGGCGCGCCGACCACGTCGAGGGTCGAGTAGGCGAGCGTCAGGCCGGCCAGCGAGGTCAGCGTGTTGCCCTGCGAGCCCTTGATGGCGATCGAAGCTTCGCCGTCATACGCGCAGTTCGGGTAGAGCGCCTGGCCACCGATGTCGCGGCCGCTGTTCGGATCGATCGTTCCGGGCTGGTAACGGGCAGTGTAGCCCGGAATCGGCGTCGAGCAGTCGTTGTACGGCCGCTTGAGGGTGTTCGGGACCTTCAGCTCGGTGTTGTACAGCGAGTAGCGCAGGGTGATGCCGAATTCCTCGGTGATCGGCAGGCCCAGGCGCAGCTGGCCGCCATACACCGTGGTCTCGTAGCGCGAGTACCGGGTCAGGTCGGAGTATTTGTAGAAGGCGTCGAAGCCGGCGGCGAGTCGGTAGCCGAGGAAGTACGGCTCGGTGAACGAGAAGTCGACGCCGCGCGAGTACTGGCCACCGGTGCCGGCGAGGCGGACATACTGGCCGCGGCCGAGGAAGTTCGACTCGGAGACCGAGACCTCGCCGATGATGCCGTCCTGGGTGGAGTAGCCGCCCGCCACCGAGAACGAACCCGTGGGCTGATCCTCGACATCGATGTTGATGACCACGCGGTCGGCCGCTGAACCGGGCTCGTTGGAGAACCGGACCTTCTTGAAGAAGCCGAGGCCGTTCAGGCGCCGCTCGGCCCGGTCGGTCAGCACGCGGTTGTAGGCGTCGCCTTCCGCGATATCGAGCTCGCGGCGGATGACGTAGTCGCGGGTGCGGGTGTTGCCGCGGATGTTGATACGCTCGACGTAGACGTGCGGGCCGTCCTCGACCACGAAGCCCAGGGAGACCTGGTGGGTCGCGGGATCGCGCTGGCCGGTCGGGCGGACCTGCGCGAACGGGTAACCGGCGCGGTTGACCTCGCGGGTGACGTTGTTGAGCGTCCGCTCCACGTCGTCGGCGTTGTAGACGTCGCCCACCGCGGCGGTGATGTTGCCGTCGAGCTTGGCGGTGTCGATGCCGGGCAGGCGGGAATCCACTGCCACCGCGCCGACCTTGTACTGCTCGCCCTCGTTCACCGTGATGGTGATGACGTAGCCCGAGCTGTCGGCCTCGACGTAGCGGGCGTCGGCGCTGACCACCTGGAAGTCGGCGTAGCCGTTCTTCAGGTAGTAGCGGCGCACCTGGTCCAGGTCGGTGGTGATGCGGTCGGGATCGTATACGTCGGAGGTCTTGATGAACGACAGGAAGTTCATCTCGGAGGAGCTCATCAGCCCCTTCAGGGTCCGCTCCGAATAGGCGTTGTTGCCGACGAAGTTGATCGAGATGATGCCGGTCTTGTCGCCCTCGTCGACCTGGTAGATCACGTCGACCCGGCCATTCGGCAGGTCAACGGTGCGGTAGGTGACCTTGGCGGTGCCGCGGCCGAAGCGCTTGTAGACGTCGCGGATGCGGGCGAGGTCGGCGTTGACGATGGCCTCGCTGTAGGGGCCGCGGGCCTTCGCCTCGACCACGCCCTCGAGCGTGGCCTTCTCGATCTTCTTGTTGCCCTCGAAGACGACCCGGTTGATCAGGTTGTTCTCGCGGACGGTGACCACCGTGCGTCCACCGGACTGGGCGACCTTCACGTCCGAGAACATGCCGCTGGCGAGCAGGTTGCGCCGGGCCTCCTCGGAGGAGCCGGAGGCGGTTCCCGTCACGTAGGAGCGGATGGTGTCGGCATCGACGCGCTGGTTGCCCTGGACGACGATCTGCTGCGCCTGGGCGGCACCGCTCAGGACCAGGCCCGCACCGGCAGCGACTAGGACGATGGTCTTCCGCACCGACTTACGTCGGGGCTTCCCCGTCAACGACATCATGCAATCGCCCGTTTCTGTTCTGGTCGCGGGGGTTAGCCCGTCACAGGCGGCCGTTGACCGGTCGTCCTGTCACCCTGGTCCAAGCGTGGCTTCAGGTCCAAGCGTAGCTCTTAGCGGGATTCCCCTGCCAAGCAAACGCGCGGGAGGCCATCGTCAGGGGATTTTGGGGGGTCGTGGCCTTCGCGCCACTTAACGGCGCGGGCACCGAGTCGGCAAAGCGCCAATCGTGGTGAATGGCTTGTAAATCTTTGCGAGCACGACTGTTTTCGCAAACGTCGATACGAACGTTAACCCTGTTTTAAGCCTCCGCCGGGTCGCCGGCGCGGCGCCTTCTGGGCGCTCTTCTGGCGGTATCGCGGCGGGATTGGGGCACCGATTCCGGTGGAGACCGGAACCGGTGCCCGCGCGGGATCCCGGGATCAGGTGTTCCGCCAGGACGCGCCGAGGTTGAGGATGTCGTTCCAGGCAGCGAACAGCATCAGCATCAGCACCAGGGCGAGGCCGATGCGGAAGCCGATCTCCTGGGCGCGCTCGCTGAGCGGGCGGCCGCGGACGACCTCGAAGGCGTAGAACAGCAGGTGCCCGCCATCGAGCAGCGGCACCGGGAACAGGTTCAGCAGGCCGATCGAGACCGAGAGCAGCGCGATCAGGCCGACGAGCCCCCCGACACCGCCGTTCTTGGCGACCTCGCCCGAGACCCGGGCGATGCCGATCGGACCCGAGAGCTGGTCGGCGGATTCGCGCCCCGTAGCGAGCTTGCTCAGGTAGGAGAAGGTCCGCTCGACCACGAAGTAGGTCTCGCGCACGCCGAGATCGAGGGAGTCGAAAGCGCCGTACCGGACGAGCCGCGCCTCCGAGCCCGCAGGCGAGCGGATGCCGAGCCGGCCGATCCGGTGGCGGCCGAAGGGCGTCTTCTCCTCGTAGGTGGCCGGGGTCGCCTGAATGGTGATCGGCTGCTCAGCCCGCTCCACCGTGAAGGTCAGGGGCGTACCGGCGCTGCCGGTCACGGTGCGGTACATGGCGTTGAAGTCGCCGATCTTCTCGCCGTCGATGGCGGTGATCACGTCGCCGGGCTGGAAGCCGGCCTGGGCGGCGACGCTGCCGGGCTCCACCGAGGAGACCCGGGCCGGCAGCTCGTAGCGGCCGGCGAGCCAGATCGCGCCGGCAAACAGCAGGATCGCCAGCAGGAAGTTCGCCACCGGCCCGGCGGCGACGATCGCGGCGCGCTTGGCCACGGGCTGGGTCGGGAAGCTGATCGCCCGCTCCTGCGGGGACATCCGGGCGATCGCCTCCGGATCCGGGACGCTCGCGCCGTTCACGTCGCCGTGGAACTTGACGTAGCCGCCGAGCGGGATGGCGCAGAGCTTCCAGCGGGTGCCGCGGCGGTCGTTGAAGCCGAACAGCTCCGGGCCGAAGCCAAGGGAGAAGGCGTGCACGCCGACCCCGCACCAGCGCCCGACCAGGAAGTGGCCCATCTCGTGGACGAAGACCACGACTGTGAGCACGAACAGGAACGGGATCACGGCCCCGAAGAAGCCGCCGGCGGTCCCGCCCATCGCGTTGAGGAAGTCCATGAGCCGATCCCTGGCCGTCTCTGCGCCGGCTTCTCAGGCCGGCCATCGGGCCGGTTTAGCAGATCGATGCGGCTTACCGCCAACGCAATCCGCCGCGGCTGCCGCGGGAGGTCACGGGGCTCCCTCTCCCCACGTGCGCGGCGACGATGTTCACATATCGGCTTCTGGAAGGCAGAACGCGCTGTCCTCCCGCCTGCGGCTACGGCCTACACAGGTTTGAAGCACAGGCGCTGTTGCAGGCCGCCACGCGCCCCCTCTCCCGTGCGGGAGAGGGTTGGGGTGAGGGACCAGATCTTTCCGGACAAGGCGCATCCCTCACCCTGTCCCTCTCCCGCACGGGAGAGGGGACCCGCGCCTTCTGCACCCACGGCATGATCACGGCTACGATCGAAACCTGTTTAGCCCGTAGCCCCTGCGGGGAGGGGAAACGCGTGGTATGTCCATCGCTTGCTACTGAATGCGACGTGTGAGTCCGGTAGGCCCGCGGGGCGAAGGGATATGCGCCCGCAGTCAGGGCCGCAGCGCAGTCCGCCACAGCCTAAAAACGATCCCCGCTATCCTCGCTCTGCGAAGCCCATCACCACCCTGGAAACCGTCAGTGCCCCCCGCCCCCACCGGCGGCCGCGCGGGGGCGGCGGATCAGCGGCACGGCGCAGGCCATCGCCAGGAACAGCACGGTGAGCGCCAGGAACACGTCCTCGAAGGCCATGACCAGCCCCTGGATCCGCACCGTGTTGGTCATGGCCTTGAGCGCCATGCCGGAAGCGGCGCTGCCGTAGGAGTCGAAGCCGCGCTGCATCGTGTCGAGGCGTTCCAGCGCGGTGCTGTTGGCCCAGGTGAAGCGCTCGTGCAGCCGGGCGAGGTGCAGGTCCCAGCGAGCGTTGAGCACGGTGTTGATCAGCGCCAGGCCGACCGCGCCGCCGAGGTTGCGCGTGAGGTTGTAGAGGCCGGAGGCGTTCTTCATCCGGGCCGGCGGCAGGGTGCCGAGCGCGATGTTGTTGATCGGGATCATGCACAGCATCAGCGAGCAGCCGCGCAGGATCTGAGGCCAGAGCAGCTCCCAGAAATCCCAATCCTTGGTGAGCCCGGTGACGATCCAGGTGCCGCAGGCGAAGCCGACGAAGCCGATCCCCATCATGATCCGGGGATCGACCTTGCCGGAGAGCCGGCCGGCGATCGGAGCGGTGGCGAACATGCACAGCCCTGAGACGAACATGGTCTCGCCGATCATCAGCGCCGAGTAGCCGCGCACCCGGGCGAGGTAGACCGGGTAGATGTAGGTCAGGCCGTAAAGTCCGATGCCGAGCACGAAGCTGGCCACGCAGCCGCTGGCGAAGTTGCGGTCGGAGAAGGCCCGCAGGTCGACGATCGGCTGCATGGCCGTGAAGACGCGCCAGAAGAACAACAGCCCCGAGACCCCGCCGATGATCGCGCAGGTGAAGACCGCTTCGTCCTGCAGCCAATCGTGGTTCGGCCCCTCCTCGAGGACGTATTCGAGGCAGCCGAGGAACCCTGCCATGAAGGCCAGGCCGGCCCAGTCGAACGACTTCAGCAGGTCGTAATTGGGCTTGTCGAAGTCGATCAGGATCCAGGTCGAGATCGTCACCGCGATGCCGGGCACGACGTTGATCAGGAACAGCCAGTGCCACGACATCAGGTCGGTGAGGTAACCGCCGATCGTCGGGCCGATGGTCGGCGCGAGCGTCGCGACGAGGCCGATCACCGGCGACACGATGGTGCGCTTCGACGGCGGGAAGATCGTGAACGCCGCGGCGAACACCGTCGGGATCATGCCGCCGCCGATGAAGCCCTGCGCGGCGCGCCAGACGATCATCTCGGAGATCGACGAGGAGGTCGCGCACATCACGCTCATCAGCGTGAAGCCGCCCGCCGAGATCGCGAACATCCAGCGGGTCGAGAGCACCCGCGACAGGGTGCCCGACAGCGGGATCGAGATGACCTCGGCGATCAGGTAGCTGGTCTGGACCCAGGGGATCTCGTCCCCGGAGGCCGAGAGGCCGGCCTGGATCTCGTTGAGGGAGGCCGAGACGATCTGGATGTCCAGGATCGCCATGAACATCCCGAACACCATGCAGAAGAACGCCACCATGCGGCGGCGGTCCATCGGCGGCTCGGCGGCCGGGGCTCCGGCCGAGATGGCGGCGGTGGCGGCCACGGGCGGGCTCAGCGGCTCGCGGCGTTGAAGCGCCCGTCCTCGGCGTGGTCGAGGACCGAACGATCAGTGCCCGCCCGGGTATCCACCCGCACTTCCACCGAGAGGCCGGGCCGTAGCAGGCCCTCGCGGGCGACGGCCTCGGGCACCCGCACCCGCACCGGCAGGCGCTGCACGATCTTGGTGAAGTTGCCGGTGGCGTTGTCCGGCGGCAGCAGGCTGAACACCGAGCCCGAGGCCGGCGAGAACGACTCGACCACGCCCTCGATCTCGCGGTCCGGATAGGCGTCCACGGTCACGAGCACCGGCTGGCCGGGGCGCATGCGCTGGACCTGCGTCTCCTTGAAGTTCGCGTCGATGCGCACGCTCTGGAGCGGCACCAGGGCGGCGACCCGGGTGCCCGGCGCCACGTAGGCCCCGGCCTCGACCGCCTTGTTGCCGATCACGCCGTCGAAGGGCGCGCGGATCACCGTGAAGTCGAGGTCGCGCCGGGCGCGGTCGACGGCGGTGCGCAGCTCGGCCGAGAGGCGCTCGGCCTCGCGCTTCTGGGCCGCGAGCACGTCGACATTGGCTCTAGCCGCCAGGAGGCCGGCCTCCATGCCCTTCACCGAGGCTTCCGTCCGGTCCCGGTCGGCGCGGGCCTGGTCGATCCGCGACTTGGCGACGTAATCCGCCTGCATCTGGGTCGCCCGGGCGAAGTCCGCCTGCGCGCGCACGGCATCGGCGCGGGTCGCGTCGATCTGCGCGGCGGCCTGAGCGACCTGCGCCTGCGCGGCCTCGACCTGCCGGGCAATCCGCACGATCGTGCTCTCCTGCGTGGCGAGCTTGTCCTGCGCAGCCTGGAGCGCGAGGCGGTAATCGCCGTCGTCGAGCTTGGCGATCACGTCGCCCTTGCTGACAGAGACGCCGTTCACGACGGGCACGGATTCGAGATAGCCGGAGACCTTGGCGGCGAGGATCGAGATGTCGGCCTGCACGTAGGCGTCATCGGTCGAGACGAAGAACCGCCCAACGCTCCACCAGTGCCAGCCCTCATAAACGCCGCCGCCGAGAGCCGTCGCCAGGAGGCCGAGCAGGAGCACCCTCTTGAGCGGGCGCTTTTGGGCTGGGCCGGCTTCGGGAACTGACGGGGCGGTCGTCTGAGGGGCGTCGGCCGCATCCGGAGCCGCGTGCGGTGGCGCCCGGCCGTCGGCGCGCTCGTCGTCCGCGATCTCGATGCCGGCAGCAGACCGGTCGCCATCCTCGCGAAGGGACATCTCAACGCCTCTGGACCCGTGACCGAACCGTTCGGTCAATGATTTGGACGCGCCTTGACGCACGTCGAATCTGCCGTCAGGGTAGATTGACCGAACGGTTCGGTCAAGTAGAGCGGCGTCGCCGACGCGGAGCAGGGTGATGGATCAGGGCGCGGTGCTGGAGCGGGGATCGTCCCAGCATGAGGGGGACAAGCGGCGGCAAATCCTCGACGGCGCCCGCCGGGTTTTCCTGGCGTCGGGGTTCGACGGGGCCAGCATGGGCGAGATCGCGCGAGCCGCAGGCGTCTCCAAGGGCACGCTCTACGTCTATTTCGACAGCAAGGAAGCGCTGTTCGAGGCCCTGATCATTGTCGAAAAGACCAGCTTGGCCGAGACGCTGTTCACCTTCGACCCGGCCGACACGGATATTCCGGGAGTGCTGACGCGGTTAGGGATGAGTTTCCTCGCCGAGATGTCCAAGCCGGAACATATCTCGGTGCATCGTATGGTGATCGGGGTCTGCGAGAAGTTCCCGCATTTCGGGCAGGTCTATTACGACGCCGGCCCGGCCCGCGGGGTCGGGCGGCTGGCGGCGTATCTCGACATCCAAGTGCAGGGCGGCCGGCTGCACATCGTTGACACCACGCTTGCCGCGCAACACTTCCTGCATCTGTGCCTGGCGGGCCTCCTGACCCGCCTCCTGTTCGCCGCCGGTGGCATGGCGGACGAGGCCCGGAAGCGATTTCAGGTGGCGGAGGCGGTGCGAGTGTTTTTGGCTGGGTACGGGGCGGATGGCTAGGACGGCGCGGCTAGGGGCTGATCGATCCGGCAGCCCATTACGGCTATCGGACCTTCCCCCACACGCGCCCTCATCCCGAGGTGACGAAGCGAAGCGGAGGCCTCGAAGGAGCCCTCCAGCTAGCCGCGCGATCGCTGGAGCGCTCCTTCGAGGCCCGCTGCAGCGGGCACCTCAGGATGAGGGGATTGGGTGGGACGAACCGGTTGAGACGGACGCCGGAAAAACCCTCGGCCGCAGGCTCTACTAACCGGCCGCGCGCAGCTCCGGCAACGCCTCGGCGCTCCAGACCCGGACATGGGCGTCGATGGCCAGCGCCTCGTCAACGTCGGACGGCGCGGTCCGGTACTGCCCGGCGAAGTGCTCGCAGGCACGCTCGACCAAGTCGCTGATCCCGTAAAAGCCGATGCGGCCGGCGATGAAGGCGGCCACCGCCACCTCGTTGGCCGCGTTCATCACGGTGGGCGCCGCGCCCCCGGCGGCGAGCGCCGCCCGGCCGATTCGCAGGCACGGGAAGCGTTCCTCGTCCGCCGCCTCGAAGGTCAGCGCACCGAGCTTCACCAGGTCCAGGGGCCGGCCCCGGGCGATGGTCAGGCGATCGCCGAGCCCGAGGCAATGCGAGATCGGCACGCGCATGTCGGGAAGCGCGAGCTCCGCGGTCACGGCGCCGTCGAGCCAGTAGACCAGGCCGTGGATCACCGATTGCGGGTGCACGACCACGTCCAGGCGCTCGGGCTCGATGCCGAACAGGTGGTGCGCCTCGATCAGCTCAAGCCCCTTGTTCATCAGGCTGGCCGAATCGATGTTGATCTTCATGCCCATCGACCAGGTCGGATGGGCCGCGGCCTCGGCCGCGGAGGCGGCGGCGATCCGCTCGCGGGTCCAGGTCCGGAACGGGCCGCCCGAGGCGGTGATCATCAGGGTGCGGACATCGGCGAGCGGCCGGCCGGCGAGCGCCTGGCTGAGCGCGTCGTGCTCGGAATCCATCGGCAGGATCGTGGCACCGTAGCGGGCGGCGTCGCGCATGAAGGCGTCGCCGGCGCAAACCAGGCTCTCCTTGTTGGCGAGCGCCACCGTGCGGCCGAGCCGGAGCGCGGCGTGGGTGGATTTCAGCCCGGCCGCGCCGCTCACCGCGGCGACCACGATGTCGGCGTCGCGGGCCACCGCCTCCATGACGGCGCCCTCCCCCGCCCCGTTGGCGATGCCGCTGCCCGACAGAGCCTCGGCCAGCGCCGGGCCGGCGGTCTCGTCGGCGAGCGCCGCGAAGGTGGCGCTGAGCTCGCGGGCGACCTTGGCCAACGCGACCGCGTCGCGCCCGCCGACCACGGCACCGGTGCGGAACCGGTCCGGGTGCTGGGCCAGCAGGTCGGCGGTGGAGCGGCCGATCGAGCCGGTGGCGCCGAAGACGGTGACGATCTGGGTCACGGGTGAAACTCCCTCATCGTCATGGGGTCAGAGTCATGGGGTCAGAGTCATGGGATCAGACCGCTTCCACGCGCGGCGAGATAGAGCCCGGCCAACACGGCCACCGCGAAAAATCCATCGAGCCGGTCCATGACGCCGCCATGGCCCGGGATGATCTTGCCCGAATCCTTCACCCCGTAGCGGCGTTTCAGGCCGGATTCGACGAGATCGCCGGCCTGGCTCAGCACGGAGGCCAGGGCGCTGACGCCGGCCACCACCGGCAGGGAGGCGGCGCTCGGCAGGTCCAGCCCGGCGAGGTCGGCGGCCGCCGCCACCAGCGAGCCCGCCGCGACCGCCCCGATCAGGCCGCCGATGGCCCCCGACCAGGTCTTGTTGGGCGAGACCCGGGGCATCAGCTTCGGGCCGCCGATCTTCCGGCCGGCGAAGTAGGCGGCGATGTCGGTGGACCAGACCACGGCGAACATCCAGGCCGGCCCGACGAGGCCGATCCCGGGATCGTCGCGCAGGGCGACCGGCACCGAGGCGACGGCCGCCGCCCCGAGCACGCCGGCGAACGCCCGCACCCGGCCGGAGCCGGTGCGCGCCACCGTTGCGCAGGCCGCGGCCCCGAGGAGCAGGACGGCGAGGCAGGCGAGCGCCGGGGCGCCGCCGCGCTGGCAGAGCAGCAGGGCGGCCAAAGTCGCCACGCCCAACGCGATCAGCACCTCGCGGGGCTCGGTCCGGCTCATCACCATCCATTCGGCGAAGCCGATGATCCCGGCGGCGAGCCAGATCCCGGCGAAGGGCCAGCCGCCATAGACCAGGGCCGCGAGGATCGCGGGGGCGAGCACGACGCCCGAGGCGACGCGCAGCCAGAGCTCGCGCCGCCCGGTGGGGCGCACGGCCGGTGTGGTGGCGGAGGTCACGCGCGTCTCGGCCTGCGCCTCAGACGTGCATGATCTCCTTTTCCTTCGAGGCCAGCACGCTGTCGATCTCAGCGATGAACTGGTCGGTCGCCTTCTGCACGTCGGCGGCCTGGCGCTTCTCGTCGTCCTCCGAGATGGCGCTGTCCTTGAGGAGCTTCTTGAGGTGGTCGAGCCCGTCCCGGCGGACGTGGCGCACGGCCACGCGCGCCTCCTCGGTGTACTTGTGGGCGACCTTGACCATCTCCTTGCGGCGCTGCTCGTTCATCTCGGGGATGCGCAGCCGGATGGTCTGGCCCTCGGTCTGCGGGTTGAGGCCGAGATCGGATTCGCGGATCGCCTTCTCGACGGCGGTGACCATGCTGCGGTCCCAGACCGAGATCGACAGGAGCCGGGGCTCGGGCACGCTCACGGTGGCGACCTGCGCCATCGGCATCGACGAGCCGTAGGCATCGACCTGGATCGGATCGACCAGCGAGGGGGTGGCCCGCCCGGTCCGCAGGGATCCGAGATCCTTGGAGAGCGACGCGACCGCGCCCTGCATGCGGCGCTTGATGTCGTTGAGGTCGAATTCCGGTGTGGCCATGGTGGTCGTCCCGACACGTCTGACGTTGTCTTCTCGCCCAGTACGGGCAGTCGCGGCCTCAATGGCGGAATTTTCCCGGTGCCGCAAACCTCCGGAGCATCGTCCCGAAAGGTGGCCGCCGGCTTTCGGAAGAAGACGATGCGAATCGAGAGGCGCGCGCAGCGTGCGGTTACGGTGCCACGAGGGTCGAGGGCGCCTCGCCGGACAGGATCTTGGCGATCGAGCTCGGCGGATGCAGGGAGCCGACGACGATCGACAGCCGGCTCTCGCGGGCGAGCGCGAAGGCGGCGGTATCCATCACCTTGAGATCGCGGGCGATCGCCTCGTCATGGGTCAGCCGGTCGTAGCGCGTGGCGCTCGGATCCTTCTTGGGATCGGCCGAATAGACGCCGTCCACCTGCGTGGCCTTGAGCACGGCGTCGCAGCGCAGCTCGGCGGCGCGCAGCACCGCGGCGGTGTCGGTGGTGAAGAACGGGTTGCCGGTGCCGCCGGCCAGAACCACCACCTGGCCCTTGTCGAGATGGTGCAGGGCCGGCTGGCGGGCGTAGGTCTCGCAGATCGTCGGCATCGACACCGCCGACATGGTCCTGGCCGGGACGCCCGCGGCGTTGAGGGCGGTCTCGATCGCCAGCGAGTTCATCACGGTGGCCATCATGCCGAGGGAATCACCGGTGGCGCGGTCGATCCAGCCGGCCGCCGAGATGCGGGCGCCGCGGATCATGTTGCCGCCGCCGACCACGATGGCGATCTCGGCCCCGGACTCGATGGTGCGGGCGATGTCCTCGGCGAGCGCCGCGAGGGTCGGCGGATGGAGCCAGTAGCCGTCCGGGGCGGCCAGGGCCTCGCCAGACAGCTTGAGGAGGATACGGCGAAACGGCGTCGCTTCCGGCATCTTGATCTCCGGCTCCATACCGCATCACCCGAACCCGTGAGGCTTCTACGTCAGCCGCGGGAGCGGCGTCGAGGGGCGGGCGCCGATCCGGGCGGGGATCACGGGGACGATGTCCCACCGACACGCGAACGACGTGCAGCTTTGGCAGAGGAGCTAGGCTCGTCATCGGGATGGATGCCCGAATCCATGCGCATCGCTCTGGTCATCAACGGCGCCTCCGGGGCGGTGGCGTCGGGCACGACGCCGGAGGCGATCCGGGAGAAGCTGGTCGCGGCCGGGATCGAACCCCTGGGCGAGGCCGACCGGGGGGCGCCCCTGCCGGTGCGGATCGCCGCCGCCGCGTCGGAGCCCGACATCGATGCCCTGGTGGTGGCGGGCGGCGACGGCACCATCGCCTGCGCGGCCGCAGCGCTCATCGGCAAGGCCACGCCCCTCGGCATCCTGCCGCTGGGCACCATGAACTTCCTGGCGCGGGATCTCGGCGTGCCGCTCGATATCGACGGCGCGGTCGCGGTCCTCGCCTCCGGAGCCCGGCGGCAGATCGATGTCGGTGAGGTCAATGGCCGCACGTTCCTGATCAACTCCGTGCTCGGCCTGCCCGCTCGGGTGACGCGGCACCGGGAGGCGCATCGCCGGCATCTCGGCCTGCGCACGCTGCTGCGCTGGATCATAGGCGTGCTGCGCCATCTCGGCCGGTATCCGCGGCTGACCGTGACCGGCACGATCGACGGCGCGGCGCGGACCTGGCGGTTCCGGCTGCTGGCGGTGGTGATCGGGGATTATGTCGAGCGGCCGGGCCGCATGCTGGTGCGGGCGCCGGTCGATGCCGGGGAGCTGACGCTCTACATCCTGGCGCATCTCTCCCCGTGGCGGACCCTGCGCCTCGCCCTCGGCTTCGCCCTGGGCGACTGGCGGCGCCTGCCGGACATCGAGCGGCTGCCGGCAGCCAACCTGACCATCGCGTCGGAGACCCGGGCGCTGCGGGTCATGAACGACGGCGAGGTGGCGCTGATCCCCGCGCCCCTGCGCTACCGGATCCACCGGCAGGCGCTGACGGTGATCGTGCCTCGGTCGAGCCAGCACACGTGAGACGGATCAGCCATATCTCCGACCTGCATTTCGGCCGTACCGACCCCGCCGTGGTGGAGGCCCTGGTCCACGAGTTGAACGCGGATGCGCCGGACCTGATCGTCGCCTCGGGGGATTTCACCATGGCGGCGCGGCCTTCGGAATTCGCGCAAGCCCGGGCCTTCCTCGACCGCCTGGCGCCGCCCTGGATTGGGGTGCCGGGCAATCACGACATCTCGCCGTTCCGCTTGGTCCAGCGCTTCGTGCACCCGTTCACCCGCTACCGGCGCGCCATCGCGGCCGAGACCGAGCCGTGCTTCCAAGATGGAGAGATCGGGATCGTCTGTCTCAACACGGTGCGTCGCTGGGCGCCGGAGCCAGACTGGTCGCACGGCGTGATCCGCCGGAGCCAGATCGAGCGGGCGGAGGCGCGGCTCTCGGCGATGCCGGCCCACCTGTTCAAGATCGTGGTCGGCCACCACCCGTTCCTGCCGCCGCCCTGGGACGAGGAGGCCCGCCTGGTCGGGCGCGCCGACCGGGCCCTGGCGGCGTTTGCCGGGTGCGGTGTGGGCCTGACGCTCGCCGGCCACCTGCATCGGCACTACGCGCGCTATGCGGAAGCGGAAGGATCAATCCCCGAGACGCTGGACCGGGGGTCGATCCGGTCTCGTCCCGGGCGTCTTCTGGCGGTCCAGGCCGGCTCGGCGACCTCGACGCGGCTGCGGGGCAACGAGCCCAACGCCTACAACCGCATCACCATCGCGGAGGGCTGCGCCACCGTCCGGGTCCGTCTGTGGGACGGCGGCGCCTGGGTCGATGCAGCAGCGCCGGCATGACGGGGGTCACGCCGGCGCCAAGGTTCAGCTCCCGACGAAGAGGCCGACGGAGCCCAGAAGGGTCATGACGAGACCGGAGGCGAACACGCCGATCATCAGGTACGAGAAGGATTTCATTGCCATGAGCGTGATGTAGCGCGGCGGTGCCGAACCGGGTGTGCGCTGCAACACGAGGCGGGCGGGATTATGTTTCGCGATGCGGGGCTTCGCGTTGACCAGGCCGGAATGATATTTTCCGGCAATGGCTTGCAGCTTCTCAACAGGCTCGGTCGCGGCGCAAACGTTTGATCTGGCGGTGCTGCTGAGTTCGCGAAGCGAAGCCCCCACCCGCACGGGCTACGATGTTCACTTGTCAGCTTGTGCAGGCCACGACGCGCCCCCTCTCCCGTGCGGGAGAGGGTTGGGGTGAGGGATCAGGTTTCTCCGGAGATGTCGCATCCCTCACCCTGTCCCTCTCCCGCACGGGAGAGGGGACCCGCGCTGCATCCTGCGCGGTGCGATCGACGCAGACCTTCTCAATGAGGCGAGTCCTGTCTGACCAGGTTCCATCCGACCGGCCGCTCCCACCCGGCCTCCTGCCCCCTCGCCGAAGCCGTCGTCGCGGTACAAAAGAAAACCCCGCCCGGCTCGCGCCGGACGGGGTCTCGAAATCGTCAGACCAACAGGTCCGAAAAAATCAGGCGCGGCCGGCCTGCTGGGCGACTTCGGTGGCGAAGTCCGGACCGTCTTCCTTCTCGATGCCCTCGCCCAGAGCGTAGCGGACGAACGCCGTCAGGGTGACGGGACCGCCGACCTTACCGGCAGCTTCCTTGAGCACCTGGCTGACCGTCTTCGAGCCGTCATGCACGAAGGGCTGCTCCAGGAGGGTGACCTCCTTGTAGTAGCTCTTCAGGCCGCTCTCGACGATCTTGGCGAGCACGTGGTCCGGCTTGCCGGCGTTCTTCTCGCGCAGGATGTTCGACTCACGCTCCAGGGTCGCGGCGTCGACGCCGGATGCGTCCAGCGCCACCGGGTTGGTGGCGGCGACGTGCATGGCGATCTGGCGGCCGAGCGCCGACAGGGCCTCGACATCGCCCTCGGACTCGAGCGCCACGAGCACGCCGATCTTGCCCAGCCCCTCGGAGACCTGGCTGTGGACGTAGGAGGCGATGACGCCCTTCTTTACCTCGAGCTTGGCGACCCGGCGCAGGTTCATGTTCTCGCCGATGGTGGCGATCAGGCTCTGCAGCTTCTCCGAGACGGTCTCGGTGGCGCCCGGGAAATGGGCGGCCTGGAGACCTTCCAGGGTGCCGTCGGTGTTGAGAGCGATCTTGGCGGCCTCGCGGGCGAAGGCCTGGAAGGCGTCGTTGCGGGCGACGAAGTCGGTCTCGGAATTCACCTCGACGATCGCGGCGTGATGGCCGGCGGACTCGACAGCGACGAGGCCCTCGGCGGCGACGCGGCCGGCTTTCTTGGCGGCCTTGGCGAGGCCCTTCTTGCGCAGCCAGTCGATGGCCGCCTCGATGTCGCCCTGCGTCTCGTTGAGCGCGCCCTTGCAGTCCATCATGCCCGCGCCGGTCTTCTCCCGGAGCTCCTTCACCATCGCGGCGGTGATGTTGGCCATGGCGGTCCCTTTCGTGTGGTCTGGATGAGAGAGGCCCGGCGCGCGGGTGAGCGGCCGGGCCCGATATGGCTGAATTCGCGACGCCCGGATGACGGGGCGTCGCGAGGTCCCGGAGGATCAGGCTGCGGCAGTCGCCTCGACGAAGCCGCG
The DNA here is from genome assembly GCF_022829425.1 of Methylobacterium sp. J-072. NCBI lineage: Bacteria > Pseudomonadati > Pseudomonadota > Alphaproteobacteria > Hyphomicrobiales > Methylobacteriaceae > Methylobacterium > Methylobacterium sp. J-072. Next base: position 43,819 of record NZ_JAKSYK010000160.1, read on the forward strand.
AGCCTGCGAGACCCACGAATCGCGATCGATGCGGCCGTTGAGCTTCAGGTCGGAATCGACCTTGGCGACTTCCTCCGGCGTCATCGCGGCGATCTGCCAGTAATGGTAGATGCCAGCATCGTTGAGCTTCTGGACGATCTGCGGGCCGGCGCCGTGCAGCTTGGTCAGGTCGTCCGGCGCGCCGCGCGGGGCGGCGAGCAGCTCGAAATGCTCGGTGGTCTCGGAGAGCATCGCCACGTCGGCCGGATCGAGCGCGTCGGACTCGACCGAGACGGCGGCGGCGTCGTTGGCCGGCAGCTCCTCAGCCTGCGGCTCCTCGGAGGCGCCGAGATCGACACCCGACGAACCCTGGGCGCGCGAGATGCCGTCGATGGCGGCCTTCGCGATCAGGTCGCAGTAGAGCGCGATGGCGCGGCCGGCATCGTCGTTGGCCGGGACGATGTGGGTGATGCCGTCCGGGTTGCAGTTGGTGTCGACGATGGCGGCCACCGGGATCCCGAGGCGGTTCGCCTCCTTGATCGCCAGCTGCTCCTTGTTGGTGTCGATCACGAACAGCAGGTCCGGCACGCCGCCCATGTCCTTGATGCCGCCCAGCGCCTTCTCGAGCTTGTCCTTCTCACGGGACAGCATCAGGCGCTCCTTCTTGGTCAGGCCCGGGCCGCCGGTCTCCAGCGTCTCGGTGACCTTGCGCAGGCGCGAGATCGAGCCCGAGATGGTCTTCCAGTTGGTGAGCATGCCGCCCAGCCAGCGGGAGTTGACGTAGTACTGGGCCGAGCGCTTGGCGGCGTCGGCGATGGTGTCGGCCGCCTGGCGCTTGGTGCCGACGAACAGCACGCGGCCACCCTTGGCGACGGTGTCGCTCACCGCCTGCAGCGCGGTGTGCAGCGCCGGCACGGTCTGGGCCAGGTCGATGATGTGGATGTTGTTGCGGGTGCCGAAGATGTACGGCTGCATCTTCGGGTTCCAGCGGTGCGACTGGTGACCGAAATGGGCGCCCGCCTCGAGGAGCTGACGCATAGAGAAATCGACGGCCATATCTTTGTACTCTCCGGTTGGATCCGCCGCGGAGGGATGCAGCCGCCCAAAAGATTCGGACGGCCACCGGAAGACGCCTCATTCAGGCATGAGGCCGGCTCCGCGTGTGGGATGGGCGGGCGCTTAGCAGAGCCCGGAGCCGGACGCAAGGATTCGGGTGATGCGGATGGTGATTGCGGGTCCCCAGAGCTTGCAACCCGGCACCTTCGACGCCGATAATACCCCACATGGCGGCCGTGGCATTCGATACGCTGAAATTCGCCCGGACACTCCGGGACAAGGCCAAGCTCTCACCCGAGCAGGCCGAGGGCTTGGCCGATGCCATGGCCGAAGCGCTTCAGGGCGATCTCGTCACGAAGGCGGATCTGCGCGCCGAGTTGGCGGAAACGCGGGCCGAGATCGTGCGTTGGGTCGCTGGATTGATTGGCTTTCAGACGCTGGCGATCATCGGCGCCGTAGTCGCCCTCGCCCGATCACTTCACTGAGGCCGTAACCCGACAGCGGGGTGTTCAGGCGCCCTCGAACACCGCGGCGACATCCGCCTCATTCATCACCCGGTAGCCCCCGGCCGGCAGGTCCGCCATCAGGTCGAGGCCCCCGACCCGGTCCCGATGCAGCGCCACAACATGGTTGCCGACCGCAGCGAACATCCGGCGAACCTGATGGTAGCGCCCCTCGGTGAGCGTCACCGCGCAATGCGTAGGATCCTCCACCACCAGCCGCACCGGCAGCAGCGGCCTGTCCTCGCCCTCCAGCATCAGCGAGCCGGACGCGAAGATTGCGGCCTCGGTGCCGTCGAGGGGCCGGTCGAGGGTGACCCGGTAGCGCTTCGCGACGTTCGCCTTGGGGGCGATGATCCGGTGCAGCAGCGCGCCGTCATCGGTGAGCAGCAGCAGGCCGGAGGTCTCCTTGTCGAGGCGGCCCACGGTGGAGAGCGGCGGATCGCGCCGACGCCAGCGCTCGGGCAGCAGTCCGTAGACCAGCGGGCCGGCTTCCTTATGCGAGCAGGTCACGCCCAGCGGTTTGTGCAGCATCAGGCACAGGCCCGGCAGCGGATCGACCGGCGCGCCGTCGATCGTCAGCCGGCTCGGGAGATCGGGGTCGAGGGCGATCCGGTCGCCGGCATCCGCCACCTCCGCACCGTCCAACAGGACCGCACCGGCCCGGGCCAGACCCTGGATCTCGCGGCGCGATCCGTAGCCGAGATTGGCCAGCAGCTTGTCGAGGCGGACGGACTTCGCGGCCGTCATTTGCGCGCCTCGTAGACCCGGTAGCCCCCGGCCTGCACCGTGACCGAGACGTCGCGGAACGCCGCCGACAGGGCGGTCTCGTAGGGCAGGTGCGCGTTGGCCACGAGCCACAGCGTGCCGCCCTTGCGCAAAGCCTCGGCGGCCCGGGCGATGAACGTCCGGCCAAGCGCCTGGTCCTCGGTGCCGCCGTCGTGGAACGGCGGGTTCATCACGACGAAGTCGAGGCTGCCAGGCACCGTGCCGGCCGCCCGGATGTCGGCCCAGACGATCGTGGCCCGCGGATCGGCGACGTTGCGCCGCGCCATCTCGACGGCGCGGCGATCGACCTCGACCAGCGTCAGCGCGGTCACGGCGGGCGAGCCCAGGATCGCCCGGGACAGGACCCCGAGGCCGCAGCCGAGATCGGCCCCCCGCCCCTTCAGGGGCGGAAGATTGGCCAGGAGCAGCGCCGTGCCGGGATCGAGCCGATCCCAGGAGAAGATGCCCGGCTGCGTGCACAAAGCGAGGTTATCGACGTGGCGCGGTCCGCCCTCGTCGATGGCGGCGGCGATCCCGGCCGGTGCGGGCGGCCGCACGAGCCGGCAGATCCGGTGGTGGCGGCGCGGCTCGTCGGCGGCGTGGCATTCGAAAGCCGCCAGTTCCTTGGCCAGCCGGGCACCGCCCCGATCCTTCGGGGCGAGCGCCATCATCCGGCCGCCGGGCACGAGTGCCCGCAACGTATGAGCGAGAACGTAGCGCCGCTCGACCGTGCCGGGCGGCGCCAGCACGGTCGCGGCATCGAGGCTGCCTTCGGGCAGATCCTCGAGCCGGGCGGAGCCGGGAATCAGGGGGGAAAACTGGACGGCGTCACCGGGGACCTCGGCGAGATCGACCGGCGGCAGGCCGTAAACGGCGTGGCGCATGAACAATTCAGGATCTGGAGAGCTGGCATCGGAACGCGAATCCACAGCGGAGCGGGAAACCCGCGCCCGACTCGGATCATCCGGGAGGAACGTCGCCTGTTACACTGGAATGGTCCCGGAAGCCCAGCCTTCGGATCCGCACGGCCCGGCATCCGCCCTATCCGAGCCTTCATCCAACAACCAGGACGTGCGCCTAACCTGACGCAGTCAGGGCCGTTCCCGAATCCCCATACGCCGGTCTATCGTGTCCGCCATGACCGTCCCTACCGATCCGCGCCCGACCCTCCAGCATCCGGACGACGATCCCTACCTCTGGTTGGAGGAGATCGACGGGCCGGAGGCGCTGGCCTGGGTCGAGGCGCGCAACGCCGAGACCCTGGCCCGCTACGGCGATGCCGCCTTCGCCCGCGACCGCGACACCGCGCGCACCATTCTCGACCGGCCGGAGCGCATCCCGTTCGTCTCGCGGCGCGGCGGGCTGCTCTACAATTTCTGGACGGATGCCGAGCATCCGCGCGGCCTGTGGCGGCGGACCGACGAGGCGAGTTTCCGGGCCGAGGCGCCGGCCTGGGACATTCTCCTCGACCTCGACGCCCTGGCCGCTGCGGAGGGCGAGGATTGGGTCTGGGCCGGATCCTCGGTCCTGAAGGACGGGCATGATCGCGCCCTGCTATCCCTCAGTCGGGGCGGCGGCGACGCCAAGGTCGTGCGCGAGTTCGACCTGATCAGCCGAAGCTTCGTGGCCGACGGCTTCGTCCTGCCGGAGTCGAAGGGCGGTGCGGCCTGGCTCGACCGCGACACGCTGCTGGTATCGAGCGCCTACGGCGACGACATGGCCACGCGCGCGGGCTACCCGCGCACCACCCGGATGCTGTCGCGCGGATCGGATCCGCAGGCCGCCGCGGTGCTGTTCGAAGTGCCCGAGACCAGCATGGCCGCATGGGCCTCGGTCGACCGGGAGACCGGCGTCGAACGGCTCGTCTTCATCGATCAGGTCGGCTTCTTCGATACGAAGATCCATCTCGGCGACCGGACTGGCTCGCGCACGCAGCTCGACCTGCCCTCGGACGCGGATGTGCAGATCGATCGGGACCAGATCGCCGTGCGGCCGCGCCAGCCCTGGCGTGTCGGCGGTACTGAGCACGCGACCGACACGGTGCTGGCGATCGCCCTGTCCGGGTTCCTCGCCGGAAGCCGCGACTTCACGGTGCTGTGGCGGCCGGACGAGCGCCGGGCGCTCCAGGACGTGTTCTGGTCCGCCGGGCGCCTGTTCGTGCACGCGCTCGACGACCTGCGGCCGACCTACACGATTTGCGAGCATACCGGGGGCGTGTGGACGACGCGGCCCCTAGACGGGCTGCCGACCCTGGGCAGCGTCCATGTCTGGCCCCTCGACGGCGACCCCGAGGAGTCGGACGGCACGTTGCTCGCGACCGTGCACGACCCGGTGACGCCCGCGACGCTGCTTAGCATCCCGCCGAGCCTCGAAGCCCCCACGGTCCTGCGCCGGACACCGCCGGCCTTCGACGCGCAGGGCCTGCGGGTCACTCGCCACGAGGCGGTCTCGGCGGACGGCACGCGGGTCCCCTACGTCCAGACCGGCCCGGACGGACTGACAGGCGAAGCTCCCGTGTACCTGACCGCCTATGGCGGCTTCCGGGTTCCCCTGTTGCCGAGCTACCAGCCGGTCTTGGGCAAGCTCTGGCTGGAACGGGGCGGCACGAGCGTCGTCGCCAATATCCGCGGCGGCGGCGAATTCGGAACGCGCTGGCACGATGCCGGCCGCCGGGAGGGCAAGGCTCGCGCGCATGACGACTTCGCCGCGGTCGCGGCCGACCTCGTGGCGCGGGGCGTGACCCGGCCGGGCCGGATCGCCGCGGAGGGCGGATCGAACGGCGGCCTGCTGATCGCCAACATGCTGACCCGCTATCCCGAGCGGTTCGGAGCCCTGTTCTGCACGATCCCGCTGATCGACATGCGCCGCTACACCAAGCTCTTGGCCGGGGCGAGCTGGATCGCGGAATACGGCGACCCGGACGACCCTCAGGACTGGGCGTTCCTCGGCGCGATCTCGGCCTACCATACGGCCGAAGCGGGCCGGCCCTACCCGCCGATCCTGCTGGCCACGAGCCGCCGCGACGACCGCGTGCATCCCGGCCACGCCCGCAAGATGGCCCGGAAGCTGAACGCCCTCGGCTACGACGCGGCCTTCTACGAGCCCGCAGCCGGGGGGCACGGCTACGGCAAGGACAATGCCGAGACAGCCGCGTTCCTGGCGCTCGGCCTGAACTTCCTGCGCCGCTCGATCGGCTGGAACGTACCGGAGGCCTAGAGTCCTGGTTTCAAAAGGTCTTCGACCTTTTGCGGGTGCAGGGCAGCGCCCTGCTGTCGGGCTCCGCCCGATGCATCAGGGGCTCCGCCCCCGAACCCCGCCAAAGGGCTGAGCCCTTTGGAAACCCTTTTCAGCCGCGCGGGAATTCCAGGCCCATCTCGCGGTAGCGGGCCGGGTCGTCGGCCCAGTTCTCGCGCACCTTCACGTGCAGGAACAGGTGGACCTTGGCATCCGCCGCCTCGGAGATCCCGATCCGGGCGGCCTGCCCGATCGCCTTGATGGTCTGGCCGCCTTTGCCGAGCACGATCGAACGCTGGCTCTCGCGCTCGACGAAGATCGTCTGCTCGATCCGCACCGAGCCGTCCGGCCGGATCTGCCACTGGTCGGTCTCGACCGTGGAGCGGTAGGGCAGCTCCTCGTGGAGGCGGTCGTAGATCTTCTCCCGGGTGATCTCGGCGGCGAGCATGCGCAGCGGCGCATCCGAGACCTGGTCCTCCGGGTAGAGCCACGGGCCGGGCGGCATCCGGGCGGCGAGCGCCCGGCGCAGGTCGCCGACGCCGTCGCCCTTGAGGGCCGAGATCATGAAGGTCTCGGCAAACGGCGAGGCCGCGTTGAGCTTGGCGGCGAGATCGAGCAGCCGTTCGCGCGGGATCAGGTCGATCTTGTTGAGGATCAGCATCTTCTCGCGCTTCACCTCGCCGAGGCGGCTGAGAATCGCCTCGACCTCCTCGTCCAGGCCCTTGCGGGCATCGACCAGCAGGCAGACCGCATCCGCGTCGGCCGCGCCGCTCCAGGCCGAATGCACCATCGCCCGGTCGAGGCGGCGCTTCGGCGCGAAGATGCCGGGGGTGTCGACCAGGATGACCTGGGCCGAGCCCTCGATCAGGATGCCGCGCACCAGCGCCCGGGTCGTCTGCACCTTGCGCGAGACGATCGAGACCTTGGTGCCGACCAGGTTGTTGAGGAGCGTCGACTTGCCGGCATTCGGCACGCCGATCAGCGCGACGAAGCCCGCCCGGGCATCGGCGGGCGTACCCGGGAGCGCCGTGGGCGTCTTCGGGGCCAGCCGCTCGGCAGGGCCGTCGTCGTGGCCGTCGTCTTGATCGTGTTCGGTCATGCTGTCTCCGTCGGCCCCGTCTCCGGGACGGTGCCGATTCCCTCGCGCTCCATCAGCGCGCGGGCGGCCTCCTGCTCGGCGACACGCTTCGAGGTGCCCTCGCCATGGCCCGGCTCGAGCCCCTCGACCTGTACGGCAATGCGGAAGCGTGGCGCATGATCCGGGCCGGTGCGCTCGACCACCGCGTAGACGGGAATCGGCAGGCCCCGGCCCATCGCCCATTCCTGCAGGGCGGATTTCGCGTCGCGGCCTCGATGCGCCGCCATCGGCTCGGCCGGGTGGAAATGCGCCTCGACGATCGCCCGGGCCGCATCGAAGCCGGCATCGAGGTAGACTGCCCCGAGAATCGCCTCGCACACGTCAGCCAGGATCGTCTGGTTGCGCCGGCCGCCGCCCATCACCTCGCCCTGGCCGAGGATCAGGTGCGGCCCGACCTCCCAGGAGGCCGCCACCGCCGCGCAGGTCTCCCGGCGCACGAGCCCGGCGAGCTGGCGCGACAGGTCGCCCTCGTCCGCGTCGGGAAAGGCAGAATAGAGCCGGTCCGCCACCGCGAGCCCGAGCACGCGGTCGCCCAAAAATTCCAGGCGCTGGTAGCTGCCGCCGCGGCCGGTGGCCTTGCTGGTATGGGTCAGGGCCCGGGTGAGCAGGGTCTGGTCGGCGAAGCTGTGGCCGATCCGCTCCTCCAGGACGCCGAGGGGCGGCCTGGGCCTGTGGGAACGCCGCGCCCGGGAAGACGGCCGGGCCTGTCCAGCCTCGTCCAAGTCCGGGCCGGTCAATGGATCGTCGAGAACAGGCGCGACCACCGTACATGGGCCGGCCAGTTCCAGAGCTGCCAGGCCGGCGTGCCCTCGTCGATCGAGAAGAAGATCATCTCGGCGCGCCCGACGAAGTTGGCGAAGGGCACGTAGCCGACGCTGGCGAGGTCGCGCGAATCGGTGGAGTTGTCGCGGTTGTCGCCCATCATGAAGAAGTGACCGCTCGGCACGGTGTACAGCTCGGTCTTGTCCCAGAAGCCGTTGTCGCCGTCGCGCTCGATCACCCGGTGGACGACGCCGTTGGGCAGCGTCTCGAGGTATTGGGGAACCTTGGTCGCCTGGCCGTAGGGATCGGTGGTCTCGTAATCGGCGATTCGCTCGCGCTTGACCGCCTTGCCGTTGATGTTGAGCACGCCGTCGATCATCTGGATCTTGTCGCCCGGCAGGCCGATCACACGCTTGATGTAGTCGGTCGCGTTGTCCTTGGGCAGCTTGAACACCGCGATGTCGCCGCGCTTCGGCTCGGCCGCCCAGACGCGCCCATCCGCCTGGATCGGGATGTATTCCGACAGCGGCAGCGAATACTTCGAGTATCCGTACGAGTATTTCGAGACGAATAAGTAGTCGCCGATCAGCAGGGTCGGTACCAGCGATCCGGACGGGATGTTGAACGGCTGGAACAGCAGCGTCCGCACCACCAGGGCGATCAGCAGCGCCTGGATGCCGACCTTCAGGGTCTCGCGGATGCTGGCCCAGGTGCCGGTCTCGGCCTGTTTCATCAGCGGCTTGCCGTCGTGATCCACGCGTGCGCGTTCCATCTTCAGACTCAGATTCCGTCGCCGAAGCAGGCTCCGGCGCTTCCGTTATCGCATGATGGCTTCGGAAAACCGGACCCCGTTTTTCCGCATCATACGCCAGCCGCAAGCGGGGCTCGGCCCCGCCGCTTGCGGCTGATCTGCGGTTGTCCCGAGGAATGCGCCGCAATCGTGTCCGCTGGTGCGGCGGTCTAGACCAAGCGCGAGCCCCCCGCAACGCACGAGGGCGGCAGGCTAATCCACGATCCCGGATCTCACGTAGGCGGCACCGTCGGCAGCGCCTCGATGATCACGAAGGCTTGAGCCATCGGCGGATCGTCCGTGAGAGTCACATGCAGCCGTCCCTCATGGCCCGGGGGCAGCAACTCGGCCAGGCGCGCCGCCGCGCCGCCGGAGAGCCGCAGGGTCGGCTGGCCGGAGGGGAGGTTCACCACTTCCATGTCGCGCCAGAACACGCCGTTGCTGAGACCGGTGCCCAGGGCCTTGGCGCAGGCCTCCTTGGCGGCGAAGCGCCTGGCGTAGCCCGGGGCGCGGGCGGCGCGGCGGTCGCAGCGCGCCCGCTCGCCATCGGTAAACACCCGGTGCGTGAAGCGGTCGCCGTGCCGCGCCAGGGTCCGCCCGATCCGATCGATGTCGCAGAGGTCCGAGCCGATGCCGATGATCATGGGCGCCGCGCGCGGTCCATGGCCGCCCGCATGTCCCGTACGGCCTGGGCGAGCCCGACGAAGATCGCTTCGGCGATCAGCGCGTGGCCGATATTCAGCTCCCGGATCTGCGGCAGTGCCGCCACCGGACCGACGCTCTCGACGGTGAGGCCGTGGCCGGCATGGATCTCGAGGCCGAGCCCGGCGCCATGCTCGGCCGCCCGCGTGATCCGCCTCAGCTCGTGGGCGATGCGCGCGCCGTCGCCGGCAATGGCGGCCTCGCAGTAGCGGCCGGTATGGAGCTCGACCACCGGCGCCCCGAGGGCCCGCGCGGCGTCCATGATCGCGGGCTCCGGCTCGACGAACAGCGAGACGCGGATACCGGCCTCGGCCAGGGCCCGAATGCGGGGGGCGAGGTGATCGCACCCGCCGACGATATCGAGGCCGCCCTCGGTGGTGCGCTCCGCGCGCTTCTCGGGCACCAGGCAGGCGGCGTGCGGCCGGGTCGCCAGGGCGATCGCCACCATCT
>NZ_JAKSYK010000163.1:0-282 GCF_022829425.1 Methylobacterium sp. J-072
GTGGGCCAGGTCATCCTCGCCTCGAGCAACGTCTCGGCCGGCTCGCAGGAGCTGTCGTCCTCGGCCGAGCAGCTGTCGCAGGGCTCGACCGAGCAGGCCGCCTCCACCGAAGAGGCCTCGGCCTCCATGGAGGAGATGGCGCAGGAGCTGGATGGCGACGTCCCGGACGGAGCAGCAGGGCGAGGTCGCGGCCAGGCGCAGCTTCTCGCCGGCCCGGTGCTCGAAATGCGGCGCCGCGAACCAGCCGAAATGCTCCGGCCCCAGGATCTCGCCGTCGCGCCG